>JBFEVY010000217.1:0-6166 GCA_041546665.1 Spongiibacteraceae bacterium
ACCTCGTTATCGTAGACCAGATCCGAATTCGGATACTTCGCTGATATTGTGAGTTTTCCATCCTCACCAATTCGTTCAAGCAGTTGCAGTTGCAGGGCTTCCCAGGTTGGGGTGGCCTGACCGTCTACCGCGACGATCTCCTGCCCGGCGACCAAACCGGCCTGTTCGGCCAGCGAACCCGGCGCGACATTCGCGACAATTGGCGCAACGCCGGACACCCCGTTGAGCATGACCAACCAATACACCGTGACCGCTAGCAATAAATTCGCCAGCGGCCCCGCTGCAGCAATGGCAATGCGGCGCCCGGGGCTGGCTCGGTTAAAGGCCTGATTAAGCTGATCTGCCGGCACTTCCCCTTCACGCTCGTCCAGCATTTTTACATAACCGCCCAGCGGAATACCGGCGAGGACATATTCTGTACCGTCACGTCCACTCCAGCTGAGCAGAGGCTTGCCGAAACCCACGGAAAACCGCAGCACTTTCACGCCGCAGCGCCGCGCCACCCAAAAATGGCCAAACTCGTGGATTGATACGAGCACCCCGAGGGTGAACAACGTAATCACGACGGTTTTAATCAATTCCAGCACATGTAACCCTTTAAAGTTCACGCTGGCGGGATTCTACCCCAGCCACACCGCTAATACTGCTCCTGCACCGCATCAATTGATTCGCATACCGGTCACACTAATCCCGCGATTTCCCGGCGGGCACGTTCACGCGCCTCCGCATCGGCAGCTTGGACAATCTCAAGTGACAGCGGTTCAACATTCTCTTGCGCACTGACCACTCGCTCCAGCACCAGTGGAATATCCGTAAAACGCAGCCCGCCGTCCAAAAAGGCAGCGACCGCAATCTCATTGGCCGCATTGAGAGCTGCTGAGGCTGTCCCACCTGCCTCAGCGGCTTCACGGGCCAACCTAAGACACGGAAACCGCAGTTCGTCCGGCGCTTCAAAATCAAGCCGCTGCTGTGCAATCAGGTCCAGACTGGAGACACCAGACTCAAGGCGCTCCGGCCACGCCAGGGCATGGGCAATAGGCGTACGCATATCGGGGTTACCCATTTGCGCCAAAACCGACCCATCCACATACTCCACCATAGAGTGAATCACGCTTTGTGGGTGCACCACCACGTCGACCCGGGTCGGGTCACAATGGAATAACCAACAGGCCTCCACCAACTCCAGCCCCTTGTTCATCATCGTCGCGGAATCGACCGAGATTTTGCGCCCCATACTCCAGTTCGGGTGGGCGCAAGCCTCGTCTGGCGTGACATTAACAAGACTTTCCAGTGAACGCTGCCGAAACGGTCCACCCGAACCGGTCAATAGAATGCGCCGTACGCCAAGAACATCCAGGCCACTGCGGGACACCTTGGGCAGGCATTGAAAAATGGCATTGTGCTCACTGTCGATAGGCAGCAAGCAGGCCCCACTTCGCTCAACCGCATCCATAAACAAGCGGCCGGCCATCACCAGGGATTCCTTGTTCGCCAGCAACACCTTACGCCCGGCTTCTACCGCCGCAAGAGTAGGCAGCAGGCCCGCGGCACCGACTATTGCCGCCATACAGACATCCGCGCCTGCGGCAACCTGACACAGCCCCTGCTCACCACAGAGCACCTCGGTCTCCAACCCCGCTGCTTTCAGTCGGGAGGCGAAGTCATCCTCCAGGGTCTCGTCCCGCAGCACCGCGTAGCGCGGCTGAAACTGCTGCACCTGTTGAAACAAGCTATCGACGCTTGAATTTGCAGTCAGCGCGTAAACAGAAAATTGATCGGGGTGCCTGGCCAAAACATCCAGCGTGCTAAGCCCTATGGAGCCCGTGGACCCCAAAACCGTAATCGTCTGACGAGATTGCCCCATTACTGCCAACCCATCGCCATCAGACCCAGCGTAAACACCGGCGCCGCCGCAGTGAGGCTATCGATCCTATCCATCACCCCACCGTGCCCAGGCAAAATATGACTGCTGTCCTTGATGCCGCGATGCCGTTTCACCATGCTTTCCAGCAGATCACCCAACACCGACGCCAACACGGTAAAGACGGCAACCACCATGACGGCAGGCAGTGACACCGGCATACCACCGGGCCAGAACAGCCAGGCCAGCGCCATAAAACTCATGCTTGCAGCGACACCACCCCAAAACCCCGCCCAGGACTTACCGGGGCTGACCGCCGGGGCGAGCTTCGCCTTCCCCCACGCGCGACCCGCGAAATAGGCGCCGATATCGGCCGCAGCCACCAGGGCAATAACAAGAATAATCAACCAGATACCACCTGCCATCTGGCGCAGCCATGACAGCGCCAACCAGGCCGGCACCAACACCAACAAACCAATAATGGCCCTCAGCAGTGAACTTCCCCACAGCTGGGCGCTGACCGGGTAACCCTTCACCCACAACAGAGCAACGGCCCACCACACACAGGCGGCAACGAGGATCTCCCGCATCATTTCGGCATCCGGCGTATCGAACAGATCGACCTGCCATACGCCAACCGCCATCACCGCGGCGCAAATCACCACATAGCCAAAACGTGCAGTTAGCGGTTCGAAACCGCTCAAATCCGACCATTCCCAGGCCGCCATGAGCACCGCCGCAGCAAACAGACCAATCAAGCCCGTCGCAGGAAGAAAAAACAAAGCCGCCAATAATGCGGCCACGATCAGCACCGCTGTCACGATGCGCTGCTTAAGCATGGTTCAAAATCCCCTAATCACCGGCATTATTATCGTTTTTCCTTGCGCCAAAACGCCGGTCGCGCTGCGCAAATGCCTCGAGCGCGCGCTCCATTTCTGCATTATTAAAATCCGGCCAGTAACAATCACAAAAATACAACTCGCTGTAAGCCAGCTGCCATAACAGGAAGTTACTGATTCGCTGCTCCCCAGCGGTTCGAATACACAGATCAGGTGGAGGCAGATCCGCCAAAGCAAGGTGTCGGCCAAACAGCTCGGCATCGATATCTTCAGGCTCCAAATGCCCTGCCTTCACCCGCTCTGCAAGCGCTTTCGCGGCATTGGCAATGTCCCATTGACCACCGTAATCCACAGCAAGCACCAGGGTATTGTCTTTGTTGAAGCGCGTCAGCTGCTCGGTGTAATCGATCTGCCGGCGCAGGCCAGCGGAAAAGTTGTCCCGCTTACCTATAAAACGTACTCGCACACCATCGGCGTGCAGGCGCTTGGTTTCCGTATCCAGATATCGGGAAAACAGGCGCATCAGCGCCTGTACTTCCAAGGCGGGACGTCCCCAGTTTTCACTGGAAAACGCAAACAAAGTGACAACTTCCACTCCGCGCTCGCGGGTATATTGGAGCAGTTCCCGAATAATCTCGACACCCGCCCGATGCCCCTCTGAGGAGCGCAGGCCGCGCTGCTTTGCCCAGCGATTATTGCCATCCATGATGATAGCAACGTGGCGAGGCACAGTGGCCTGTTCAACACCTTCCATCAGCGCGTTACAGCTACTCAAATTTCCATCAAATCGGCTTCTTTCGCCGCGAGCGCTTTGTCTACTTCAGCAATATATTGATCAGTGATTTTCTGAATATCATCCTGCGCGCGACGCTCCTCGTCCTCACTGATTTCCTTTTCTTTTTGCAATTCTTTCACGTCGGCGAGCACATCGCGACGGGCATTGCGCACTGAAACGCGAGCGCTCTCGGCTTCCTGCTTCGCCTGCTTGATATAGCCTTTACGAGTTTCTTCAGTCAGCGCCGGCATCGGAATACGGATTACCGCCCCTGCGGTCGATGGGTTCAGGCCCAGATCGGACTTCATAATGGCTTTTTCCACATCGGGAACAATATTCTTTTCCCAGGGCGTCACCGTCAGCGTCCGCGCGTCCTCAATACCAATATTGGCCACCTGTGACAGCGGAGTCTCAGAGCCGTAGTAAGAAACCCGAATACCGTCGAGCAAGCTGGGGTGCGCCCGACCAGTCCGAATTTTATTAAAGTTGTGGCCCAGCGCCTCTACCGCCTTGGCCATGCGCTCACGCGCATCTTGCTTGAGTTCGTCGATCACTTACTTTTCTCCTCGTGCTCGTCGCGCGCAGCGGGGGCAACGAGTGTCCCCTCATTTCCACCCACAACAATATTTAGCAAAGCGCCCTGCTGCTCCATAGCGAAGACCCGCAGCGGCATATTGTGATCCCGACACAGGCATATTGCCGTCAGGTCCATGACTTCCAGTTTCTTGTCCAGAACTTCGTCGTAGCTCAGGAAATCATACTTGATTGCGTCGGGGTCTCGCATCGGGTCTGCACTGTACACCCCATCCACCTTGGTGGCTTTGAGAACCAGATCCGCATCAACCTCAATTCCACGCAGGCAGGCGGCCGAATCAGTAGTAAAGAAGGGGTTACCCGTACCCGCAGCAAAAATCACCACTTCTCCCCGACTCAGAGCGCGTATCGCCTTGCGGCGATCATAGTGATCCACCACCCCACTCATAGGAATCGCCGACATTACCGACGACTTGATATTGCTCCGCTCCAGCGCATCGCGCATTGCCAGGGCATTCATCAGCGTAGCAAGCATCCCCATATGATCGCCAGTCACACGATCCAGCCCCGCCTCCTGCAAGGCGGCGCCGCGGAACAGGTTGCCGCCACCGACAACCAACCCAACCTGCACCCCGATCCCTACCAACTGCCCCACTTCAAGGGCCATACGGTCTAAGACCTTGGGATCGATTCCAAAGCCAAGGCCGCCCATCAGGGCTTCGCCACTCAGCTTCAGCAATATACGCTTGTATTTCTTGTCACGACTCTGGCTGGACATCCGCTACCTCAAAAACTGCTTATTCCAATGAGCTTTCGATAAACCGCGGGTATTCTACAGCAAAACGGGGCCCGTAGGCCCCGTTTTTTCGCTTGGATTTTGCTTAGCCCTTGAGCTGAGCAGCAACCTCGGCTGCGAAATCCACTTCTTCTTTTTCGATACCCTCACCCACTTCAAAACGAATGAAGCTCTGAATATCAGCGCCGCCATTTTTCAGCAGCTTGCCAACTGTCAGATCAGGATCCTTAACAAAGGCCTGCTCAACCAGTGTGTTTTCTGACAGGAACTTGCGAATACGACCATCAATCATCTTCTCGATGATTTCAGCCGGCTTGCCGCTGTCCTGCGCCTGCGCAGTGAAGATTTCACGCTCTTTGGCGATCTCTTCTGCAGGCATGTCATCTTGCTTGGCAACACGGGGGTTTACCGCTGCAACGTGCATTGCCACGTCACGCGCCAGCTCTGCTTCACCGCCCTGCAGTGAAACCAATACCGCGATACGGTTGTTAGAGTGAACATAGCCGTCCACCACACCATCTTCAGCTGCGACGATAGTGACACGACGCACCGAAATGTTTTCACCGATTTTTTGTACCAGCGCTTCGCGCGCCACTTCCAGCTCACCTGCCATCAGAGCTGCCACGTCACTTTCGCGAGCCTCAAAGGCCTTGTCGACAACCTGCTGAACAAAGGCCAGGAAGCCAGCGTCACGCGCAACAAAGTCAGTTTCACTGTTGACTTCAACCAACACACCGAAGCTACCATCTTCAGCCACTTTAGTTGCAACCACACCGTCAGCGGCAGTACGACCCGCTTTTTTGGCCGCCTTCATACCACTGGACTTGCGCAGCTCTTCAATTGCCGCCTCAATGTCGCCGCCAGCTTCAGACAGTGCTTTTTTACACTCCATCATGCCCAGGCCGGTGCGCTCACGCAGTTCTTTAACCAATGCTGCTGATACTACAGCCATGCTTAAATCCTCTTAACTTAGATCGAGACAGGGTCGGCACAACCAACCCATTCAGTGATATCTAAAAAAAGGGGGGCTTGGCCCCCTTTATCGCTCAAAGCCTGGAATCGACGCTTACTCAGCCGCCGCTTCGCCTTCTGCTGCAGGCTCTGCTTCTACTTCTACGAAGTCATCAGCGCTAACCGCCGCACCGGCAGCCGCGTTGACAACGGTGTCTGCTACAGCAGAAACGTAAAGCTTGATCGCACGGATCGCATCGTCGTTACCAGGGATAACGTAATCAACACCATCCGGGTTGCTGTTGGTATCAACAATACCGAATACCGGAATACCCAGCTTGTTCGCTTCCTGAATTGCAATGCGCTCGTGATCAACGTCGATCACAAACAGCGCGTCGGGCAGGCCGCCC
>JBFEVY010000197.1:0-6810 GCA_041546665.1 Spongiibacteraceae bacterium
AAGCTGGATTTGCGGGTCGCCAAAATTGTCTCCGCCGAAGCGGTCGAGGGCGCTGACAAACTACTCAAACTCATCCTTGATCTCGGTGCCCTCGGCCAACGCCAGGTCTTTGCCGGAATCAAATCCGCTTATCAACCCGAGCAGCTGGAAGGCCGACTCACCGTTATGGTCGCCAATCTCCAGCCCCGCAAGATGCGTTTCGGCATGTCAGAGGGTATGGTTTTAGCAGCAGGCCCCGGTAAAAAGGATATTTGGATCTTAAGCCCTGACGACGGCGCACAACCCGGCATGAGAATCCAATAAGTCTTTATCGGTATTGCCGATAATCGAATTTGGATTAAAAGATTTTAAATTGAACGCTTGATCGAAATAAAATAGACTGCCCGGCATAACAACAAGCTGGGGGTAAGCCATGGCGTATGCCCCCTAGAGCGAGGAAAATATGATTGCGGACTACTCGATACTGCTGATCGGCGCCATTCTGGTGAACAACTTTGTTCTGGTACAGTTTTTAGGACTGTGCCCCTTCATGGGTGTTTCCAGCAAACTAGAGACCGCCATTGGTATGTCCAGCGCGACGACCTTTGTACTCACCCTCGCCTCAATCTGCAGTTGGATGACCTATGAATGGCTGCTGGTTCCCCTCGGCCTGGAATACCTGCGCACCATCAGCTTTATTCTAGTGATAGCTGTGGTCGTCCAATTCACCGAAATGGTGGTCCGCAAGACCAGCCCCGTTTTGTACAAAGTTCTGGGCGTGTTTCTGCCGTTGATCACCACCAACTGTGCGGTATTGGGTGTTGCACTCCTCAATATCAACAAAGGCCATAGCTTTATGGAGTCAGCGCTTTACGGTTTTGGCGCCGCACTCGGCTTTTCCATGGTTCTGGTGCTGTTTGCCGCCATGCGCGAGCGCATTAACGTTGCGGATGTCCCCTCTCCCTTTAAGGGCCCCGCCATCGGCATGGTTACTGCCGGGTTGATGTCACTGGCCTTTATGGGCTTCGCGGGGTTGGTATAAGGATATGGCGGAGTTTTTCCTGAATAACGCATTTCTTATTGCCCTGTTGGCACTGGTCAGCCTGGGCCTGGTCTTCGGTGCGCTACTCGGTTTTGCCTCGGTAAAATTTAAAACCGAGGGCGACCCGATTGTAGAGCAGATCGAATCGCTACTGCCCCAAACCCAGTGTGGGCAATGCGGCTATCCCGGCTGCCGACCCTATGCCGAAGCAATTGCCGGCGGCGAAGAAATCAACCGCTGCCCGCCGGGCGGAGAAGCGACCATTGCCGCGCTGGCCGACCTATTAGGTGTTGAAGCCAAACCCCTGGACGCAGCAGAGGAAGCGGTACCTTCGGTAGCGTATATCCGCGAAGCGGAATGTATCGGTTGTACAAAGTGCATTCAGGCCTGCCCGGTGGATGCCATCCTCGGCGCGGCCAAGCATATGCACACGGTCATCGCCAGCGAATGCACCGGCTGCGACCTGTGTGTTGAACCCTGTCCGGTGGACTGTATTGAAATGCGACCGATTGAAACCACCCTGCAAACCTGGCACTGGCCCAAACCGCCTGCGGCGGAAGACCTGATCGCCAGCGACCGCAGCAATCCGATGACTGCGGCATAAGGGATCTGACAATGCGTAAGATTTGGGATATCCACGGCGGTGTACATCCTCCGGAAAACAAGCACCAGTCACTGACTGAAAGCATCCAGAATGCCGGCATACCACCACAACTGGTGCTGCCGTTGTCGCAGCATATTGGCGCCCCGGCGAGCCCAATTGTCGAAGTGGGCCAGCGGGTACTGAAAGGTCAGATGATCGCTGAGGCCAAAGGCTTCGTCAGCGTACCGGTACACGCCTCAAGCTCAGGCATCGTGTCCGCAATAGAACCTCGCACCATTGCGCACCCATCCGGAATGAGCGGCCTGTGTATTGTCATCGACACCGACGGCAAAGATGAATGGATTGCTCATCAAGGTATCGCGGACTATCAGAACGCAGACCGCGCAGAACTGCTGCAATGCATTCGCAATGCAGGCATCGCCGGAATGGGCGGTGCGGGCTTTCCCTCCGCAGTCAAACTCAGCACCGGGCCAGACAAGCCCATCGACACCCTGATTCTGAACGGCACGGAATGCGAACCCTATATCACCGCCGACGATATCCTGATGCGCGAGCGCGCCGAGGAAATTATTGCCGGCGCAGAAATCCTTCGTCATATCATTCAACCCAGCAAGGAAACCCTGATTGGCGTTGAAGACAACAAACCCGAAGGCATTGCCGCACTGCGCAAGGCCGCAGAGGGTAAGCCGATTGAAATCGTTGTGTTTCCCACCAAATACCCCTCTGGCGGCGAAAAACAATTGATTGAAATTTTGACCGGTCGCCAGGTTCCCTCCGGCGGTCTACCTGCAGACATTGGCATTGTCTGTCAGAACATTGGTACAGCAACGGCAATCAGCCGCGCGGTGCGCTTCGGTGAGCCACTTATTTCACGCATCACCACCGTCACCGGCGACGCCTGCCGGCAGCCACGCAACTATGAAGTGCTACTGGGCACACCGGTACAACACCTGCTCGACAAAAGCGTTTTCGATGCCGGCCAGTGTATTCGCCTGATCATGGGCGGCCCGATGATGGGCTATACCCTGCAAGACACTGCCACACCGATCGTCAAAGCCAGTAACTGTGTCCTCGCCCCCACGGTTGAGGAGCTGCCGCCACCGCCGCCCGCACAAGCCTGCATTCGCTGCGGTATGTGCGCCGAAGCCTGCCCGGTGTCACTATTGCCACAACAAATGTATTGGTTCTCCCGTTCCCAGGAACTGGAAAAACTTGAAGAGCACAATATTTTTGATTGCATTGAGTGCGGCGCCTGCAGTTTTGCCTGCCCCAGCAATATTCCGTTGGTGCAATACTACCGCGCGTCCAAAGCGGAAATCCGTCAGGCCCAGCAAGACAAGATCAAAGCTGAGCGCAGTAAAGAACGCTTTGAAGCACGCAAATTGCGGATAGAACGCGAGGAAGCCGAGAAAGAGGCCAAGCGCAAGGCGCGCCTGGAAGCGGCGAAGGCGCAACAGGCCGCCGCGATCAAAGGCGATAGCAAGAGCGATATTATCCAAGCGGCGATCGAACGTAGCAAAGCGAAAAAATCCGCAGCAGACCCTGGAGCGGTTGCCAACACTTCAGCCGAAGCCACTTCGGCCGAACTCGACCCGGCCCAGGCCGCAATCGCCCGCGCCCAGGCAAAACGTGCCGGCACGGCGGAGGAAGAAACCGCCGAGCAAAAAACCGCACGCCTGCAAAAGCAGGTAGAGAGCGCCCAGAAACGCCTGGCCGCCGCCGAAGAAAAACTGCAATTGGCGCGCGAACAGGAAGACGACAAAGCCGACGCCTTTGCGACTGCAGTAGAAAAAACCCGTGCCAAACTCGAGGCTGCCAGCAAAGAACTCGATGAGCACCAGGGCGCGCAAAGTAGCGCAGCTGCTCCAGCTGCCGCCCAGAGCGACGACCCGGCGCAGGCAGCGATCGCCCGCGCTATGGCAGCACGTGAAGCCCAGGCAAGCATGTCCGAGGCAGAGAAACTGGCGCAAACGGTCAGCTCCCTGCAAACCCGCATCAGCAAAGCCGAAGCCAAATTGGAAAAGGCCCGCGCCAACGGCGATGACACGGTGGAAATTCTCGCCGACTCTCTGGAAAAACTTCGCGATAAACTCAGCGCCGCCCAACAGGCACTGGACGAATGCCACACTGGCGTAGGGAGCAACTAGCGAATGGCACTACTCAAAATCAGCTCGCCCCACGCCCATGGGCCGATGAGTACCGACAAAGTCATGCGCCTGGTACTGCTATCAACTTTACCGGGTATTTTTGCGCTAACCTGGTTCTTCGGTTTCGGCACCCTGAGTAATATTCTGTGGGCCAGCCTTGGCGCCCTTGCTTTCGAAGCCGTGGCGCTGAAATTCCGCGGCCGTCCCATTCGGTTTTACCTGAACGATGGCAGTGCCTTGGTCACCGCCTTTTTGCTGGGTATTGCCCTTCCCCCAGCATCGCCCTTTTGGCTACTTCTGGTCGGTATCGGCTTCGCAATTCTGATCTGCAAACAACTTTACGGCGGAATGGGCTATAACCCGTTCAACCCGGCAATGGCAGCCTATGTCTTCCTGTTAATCTCCTTTCCCGTGGAGATGACAAACTGGCTTGAACCCGCCAGTAGCGGACTGCTTGGACAGAGCAATATTTTGGGCCCTGTCGACGCCTTTCTGCGCAGCATCAACCCAAGCCAGATAGACGCCATCACCGCTGCGACGCCGCTGGATGTACTCAAGCAAAACAACAGTCAGATACTAGAGGAACTCTGGGCTCAAACGCCACAGTACGGCTCGCTGGCGGGTATCGGCTGGGAGTGGGCCAACGCTGGTTTTCTGCTCGGCGGCCTTTACCTGCTGTATCGCCGGGTATTTACCTGGCACGCGCCGGTCAGTATGTTACTGGCACTGTGCGTCATGGCGACCCTGTTTTACGACGGAGGCAGCTCAGCATCGGGCGGCTCCCCACTGTTTCATTTGTTTAGCGGTGCCACCATGCTCGGCGCATTTTTTATTGTGACCGACCCGGTGACCTCCGCCGTTTCCAATCGCGGTCGCGTTGTATATGGCGCACTGATCGGCGTTCTGGTCTACACCATTCGCGCCTGGGGCAACTACCCCGATGCGGTAGCGTTCTCCGTTTTGCTGATGAACTTTGCAGCGCCATTCATCGACCACTATACCCAGCCACAAACTTACGGCCATAAAAAGCGCAACGCCAACAACAATGCGGGAGGCCAATAATGCTGGGGCAGTCGGTTACCAAAAATGGCGTGCTATTGGGCTTGTTCGCCGTGCTCACTACAGGGGTCATCGCCGGGACCTACCTCTCTACCCGGGGTATGATCCAGGATAATATCCGCAAAGCCGAAGAGAAGGCCTTGCTGGAGATTGTCCCGCGCTCCCGACATGACAATTCGATGCTCGACGCCAGTCTGGCAATCATGGACAGCGAGCAGCTCGGGCTTCGTGAAGAGAAACGCTTGTATCTTGCGACCCAGGCCGGCAAGCCCGTGGCGGTTATCCTGCCCGCCACTGCTCGCGACGGCTACACCGGCGACGTCGATCTTATTGTTGGTATCAACACTGACGGCAGCATTGCCGGGGTGCGCGTGCTCAACCACCGTGAAACACCGGGACTCGGAGATCAGGTTGATTACAAGAAAAGCCACTGGGTCGATCAATTTGTTGGCCGCAGTCTCGACAACACCACAACCAAACAGTGGGCAGTCAAAAAAGACAAAGGCATTTTCGACCAGTTTACCGGCGCAACGATTACTCCCCGCGCGGTGACCGCAGCGGTACACCGGGCGCTGCAGTATTTCGACGCCAACCGCGATGCGATTTTGGCCACATTGAATACCCCTAACGACGGGGAGGAAGCGAAATGAGTGATATAAGCTACCGCGAAATTTCCCTGAACGGCTTGTGGAAAAACAACCCCGCCATTGTCCAGCTTTTGGGGCTTTGCCCACTGCTGGCCGTAACTGGCTCGGTCATCAACGCCATTGGCATGGGACTGGCCACCATGATGGTACTGACCGTCTCCAACACCTGCGTCTCGCTGATTCGTAACTTTACAACCGACGCGATACGGCTTCCCGCATTTGTGATGATTATTGCCGCTGCGGTAACCTGTATCGAGCTGCTGATGCAGGCCTTCGCCTATGAGCTATTTCAGATCCTCGGTATTTTCCTGCCTCTGATTACCACAAACTGCGTCATTCTCGGCCGGGCAGACGCCTTTGCCAGTAAAAACCGTTTATTCCCCGCCATGTACGACGGCTTCATCATGGGTGCAGGTTTCACCGCCGTGCTGCTTTTACTCGGTGCTATTCGCGAAATTATCGGCACCGGAGCGATCTTCGCAAATATGGATTTGCTGTTTGGTGAGAGCGCGAGCCATTGGAAGATTGTATTGTTCGAAGACTATAAAAATGTTCTCGTCGCAATTCTGCCGCCGGGCGCATTCATTTTTACCGGTCTGATTATTGCCTTGAAAAATGTCATTGACGGCGAGATAGAAAAACGCGAAGCCGCGAAGAAAGTGGAAGAAGCACCTGTAAGTCGCCGGGTGCGGGTGACGGGAAATATCAGCTAAGCCTCAATCGGGACCGATCGAGGCCCTGCCGAAGTATTGGTCCCTTAACGCATCGCCGTTGGTTGAGCCGCCAGGTAGGATGCCATTTTATCGCGCTGGTATTGCCAAGCAGCGGCGGCTACCGCCCCCGTTTTGCCCTCTTCCAACCAGCGCTTGATCCGTCCTGCATCGCCCATGGGGCTTTTCTTGCCCAGTGAATCCAGCATTACGATCACTACGGTTTTATCATCGATATCCGTTTGCATTACCAGACAACGCCCTGCCTCATCCAGGTAACCCGTTTTACTGACGTCGACATCCCAGCGTTGAAAACGCACCAGTGGATTGGTGTTCACATAGGCCAGACGGTAGCGAGGACCGGTAAAATTGGCTGTATATGTCGGTGTGGTGGAATACTCACGAATTCGCGAATACTTAGCGGCGGCACGTACCATTTTCGCCAGGTCTGCCGCAGTCGATACATTACCCGTAGACAAACCGCTGCTATCGACAAAGTGCGTGTCATGCATGCCCAGAGCCTTCGCCTTGGCATTCATTGCTGTAACAAAGGACGTCATGCCGCCCGGATAATTCCGCCCCAAAGCGGCGGCGGCAAGATTTTCCGACGACATCAGCGCCA
>JBFEVY010000343.1:0-3662 GCA_041546665.1 Spongiibacteraceae bacterium
CAGTTATTTGGTTTTACGCCGACCGAGGCCCAGCTTTCGCTGCTGTTGGCCGACGGCCTCAGTCTCGACGAGGCCTCGGAAGCACTGGGCATGAGCCGCAATACCGCGCGTACCCATCTGCGTTCAATCTTTTCCAAAACCGGCGTCAGCCGGCAGACCTTGCTGGTCAGGTTAATTCTGAAAAGCGTCGCCCAACTGGCGGAGTAGTCTGCAATAAAAAATAGGGGGAGTGATGGCTGTTCTCAGGGGCAAAGTTGCACTGGTAACCGGGGCCGGGCAGGGTATTGGTCAGGGAATCGCGCTGGCGATGGCGAGCGAGGGGGCGACGTTGGCAGTGCTGGGGCGTACCGCTGCTAAGCTTGAGGCCACCTGCGCGGAAATACATCGCCGTGGCGGTGAGGCAGCGCCCTTCGTATGCGATGTTACCGACCCTGATGACATTGAAGATGCGGTCCAGGAAATTGTCGACGAGTTTGGCGGCATTGATATTCTGGTGAATAACGCTCAACACGTTGCGCTGGGCAGCATACTGGAAATCGACGAAGACGACTTTCTGCTTGGCCTCGATTCGGGACCGCTGGCGTGTTTTCGGTTTATGCGCGCCTGTTACCCCTATTTGCGGGATGATGGTTCGATCATCAATATCGCAACCGGTGCGGCCATGCGTCCGGACAGCAGTGGTCACGGCCCCTACGCGGCGGCAAAAGAGGCCGTCCGCGCCCTGAGCCGGGCGGCGGCCTGTGAATGGGGGCCGGACAATATTCGCGTTAACTGTATTATGCCGTTGGCAAATTCGCCCGATATGGAAGACTGGATGGAAAGTGGTGACCCGGGCGTGAATGCATTGCTCAGTACCATTCCGCTGGGCAGAATTGGCGATTGCGAGGCGGACATTGGCCGCGTGGCTGTGTTTCTTTGCAGTCCCGATGCGCGCTACATTACTGGCCATACATTGCCGGTCGATGGTGGCAAGGCACTACTTCGCTAGCTTAACGACCTTTACACTCGTCTTTTCCAACGCGCGCGGCTTCCCAGGCGTGAATGCAGCGTTTCCGCGCTTCTCCCCATCGGTAGCCCCCCAGCTCGCCGGTTTCGCGAATAACTCGGTGACAGGGTATGAGCAGGCCGACGGGGTTGCTGCCGACTGCCCCGCCGACTGCTCTGGCTGAGCCCGGTTTGCCGAGGTAGCGGGCAATATCACCGTAGCTGGCGAATTCTGCAGACTGAATGCGCAGCAGGGATTTCCAGACCTGGACCTGAAAATTACTGCCTTTGACATACAGTGAGAGGGGTTTGTCCGCAGTGGTGGCTTGGCTAAAGAGGGGGTTGAGCAGGTTTTCGGTGAGCCCGGGTTTGGCCGCCAGTGATGCGGCGGGCCAGTCCCGCTCTAGTTCGGCCAGGCAGTGTGCCCCGGTGTAGTCTGCGTCGAGGAAGGCCAGTTTGCAGATTCCCCTCTGGGTGGTCGCGATAAAGGCGTGGCCGAAGGGGGTTTCACCGCAATCCCAATAAATTTCCAGGCCCGCTCCCTGGTTTTTTACTTCTCCGGGGGTGGCGGCCTCCAGCGTGACGAAGTGATCGTATAGCCGAGAGCCACTGCTGAGCCCTACCGCTTCGCTGATATCGAGTAGCGGGCGGGATCTACTCAGTTGCTGTTTGGCTTGTTCGACCGTTAATACCTGCAAAAAGCGTTTCGGGCTGACCCCAACCCACTGCGCGAAAAGGCGTTGAAAGTGAAAGGGGCTGAGATGGACGTGTGCCGCGATGTCATCCAGGCCCGGTTGCTGATGACGGTGGCTGGCAATGTAGTCGATAGCGGCGCTAATGGTGGCGTAGGCTGACACGCGACGAGTACTCTCTGGCGATCGGGAACGAAGGGCTATCCTAAATCAGTGTTGGGCTGCGCTCGACCTGATTCTTGCGCAAGTGGCGCTGGAAGCTTGCTTGTATTACCCGGAAAAGGCGGCTACTGCTAATGGGGTATGGGTTTAAAAAATATAATAAAATCAAATAATTAGGTGTTTTTTGTGCTCGTCTAAACGGATGATGGAAGCGCCCCTTTCGCTATGTGAAAATTTTCACTGTTTTAGGGCCGCTATCCTGTTGCGGATACTACGAGGAGAATAATCATGAATCAGCCTGCTCAGATGCCGCGCCAGCCGCATATTATTGAAGCGGCGGAGCTTCCGGATCGCTATGCGCGGGGCTGGTATTGTCTCGGTTTGGCCAGTGAATACGGCGCGGAGCCGGTAAAACTGAATTACTTTGGCACGCGCCTGGTTGCCTATCGCGGCGCCGATGGTGAGGTTCATATCCTCGACGGTTATTGCCCGCATATGGGCGCAGATCTTAGCGAAGGCTGTGTTGAAGAGAATTCCATCCGCTGCCCATTTCACGCTTGGCGTTGGGGAGCGGACGGTGTTTGCGATGAAATCCCCTATGCCAAACGTATTCCCCCCAAGGCGGTGATCCGCTCGTATCCCACTCTGGAAGAAAATCATCTGCTATTTATGTGGTATGACCCCGAAGGGAACCCGCCGATTGAAGAACAGCGGCCACCACGGATTGATGATCTGTTTGATCCGGACTGGACTATCTGGCAGATGGATCTCATGACCATTAACACCAATAGCCGCGAGCTGATCGACAATATGGCGGATGTGGCACACTTTGGCCCTATCCACGGTGCACCGATCAAAGAGTTCAAGAATATTGTGCACAAGCACACTTACCAACAGGTACTTGTCGGTGGCTCGGAATTGCTGGCCGAAGAAGGGGAGCTGACTTCGGTTGCGACCTATTATGGCCCTGCGTATATGAACACGTTTATGACCGGCCAGATTGAAGGTGTTAGCGTTGAGTCACGTTTGCTGGTGACCCATGTGCCGGTTGATCTCAACAGTTTCGACCTGCGTTTTGGCGTGGCGGTGAGAAAGATGCCCGGCCTTAGCGATGAGCAGAATAATGAAATGGCGCGTCAGTACACCGAGCAAAATCGCACGGCGTTTTTCCAGGACGTACATATCTGGCATACCAAAACGCGGATTGATAACCCGGTGCTGTGTGACGGTGACGGTCCGGTTAATCGCCTGCGCCAGTGGTATAAGCAGTTTTTTGTCGATATTGCCGATGTGCCCGATACCTTTGATGAAGCGAAGGAATATGTGGTGGATTACGCCATTCGCAATGCCTGATCGCTGCGCCGCGCGTCACTAGCGCATAGCACGATAAGACAACACACGATTAGACAATAAGGGTTTAATTTAATGGATGTACGCAGTCTGGGATACGTTGTTATCGAGTCGACCGACCCGCAGAAGTGGTTGGAGTTTGGTCGGGATATTCTTGGTCTGATGGTGGCGCCGGGTATGCCCGACGACGGCTCGGTGTACCTCAAAGTTGATGAACGGCCTTTTCGTTTTGCCATTGTAAAAAGCGACCGGGATCGCCTGCAGTACTGCGGTTGGGAGTTGCGAGATCAAGCCGATTTTAACGATGCCAAACAGCGTCTTGAAACGGCAGGCGTACGCTATCAGGCGCTGAGCACAGAGGAAACGCAATTGCGTCAAGTGCAGGAAGCGATTCGTCTCAGCGACCCGTCGGGCAACCAGCTGGAATTGTATTGGGGCGGCGCACTGGATTTTGCAAAATTCGTTTCGCCACAG
>JBFEVY010000386.1:0-2927 GCA_041546665.1 Spongiibacteraceae bacterium
CAGTGCGCCGACCAGGGTGATACCTGAAATCGCGTTGGAGCCAGACATCAGGGGAGTGTGCAAGGTTGCAGGAACCTTGTTGATAAGTTCAAAGCCCAAAAAGATGGACAGCATCAGGATGAATGCCAGAAATACGATAGCCATCTTTGTCTCCTAGTTGATCAGGTTTTTAATGGTGGCGTTGGTGATTTCGCCGCCGTGAGTGATGATGCAGCCTTGGAGAATATCGTTCTCAAAGTCGACGACCATCGCCGATTTTTCCGCATCCCAGCCTTCGTCAACGAGGTTGAACAGGTTGGCGGAGTACATCTGGCTGGCGTCGCGGGCAACGTAGTTTGACCAGTTGCCGTTGCCGATAATGGTGATGCCTTTATAGTCGATGGTCTCTCCGGCAACGGACGCTTCGACGTTACCGCCGCTTTCTGCGGCCATATCGACAATTACGCTGCCGGGTTTCATGCCTTCAATCATGTCATTGGTGACCAGAACCGGTGCTTTGCGGCCGAATACCTGGGCAGTGGTGATCACAATGTCAGACTCGGCGATCTGCTTTTTCTGACCTTCCAGCTGGAGTTGGCGCTGTTCTTCGGTCAGTTCCACTGCGTAACCGTCTTTGGTTTGACCGGTTTCGCCCAGGTCAATTTCCAAAAACTTGCCGCCCAGTGAGCGAACCTGCTCGGCGACGACGGTACGGGTGTCAAAGGCAACCACTTTGGCGCCAAGACGTTTGGCGGTGGCAATGGCCTGCAGACCGGCAACACCGGCACCGATAACAAACACGGTTGCGGGCTTAAGCGTACCGGCTGGTGTCATCATCATTGGCAGGATGCGGGGCAGTTTGGTGGTGGCAAGCAATACCATCACATAGCCTGCAAGGCTTGCCTGGGAGCTCAGGGCATCCATTTTCTGGCTGCGCGTACTGCGCGGAATCATTTCCATGCTGATGGCGGTGACATTCTGGTCACGGAAGGCCTTGATCAACTCGTGTTCGTTAAAAGGGTCGAGGTAGCTGATATGAATACAGCCCGCTTTTAACTGTTTGATCTCTTCCAGGCTGGGTTTAGCAATGCGCAGCACGATGTCAGACGTAGAGAGAATACCGCCGCGGTCGCCAATGGTAGCGCCTGCCTCTACATAATCGTCGTCGCTGTAGCCGCTTCCGAGGCCCATGCCTGACTCAATCATCACCGACGCTCCGGTGCGTACCAATTTCTTGGCATCGCTCGGGATGATCGCCACTCTGTTCTCCCCCCGGGCGAGCTCCTTTGGAATTCCTATGAGCATGTGTTTTATCCGTTGTAGTTGGTTTGTTCAAATCAAAGCCGCGTAGGATAGTACATTTACTGATAAGAATCGATATTTCTGATGTGTATCAAAAAGAACGTAATTACTTAAATTACTTATAAATTATTTGTATGGCGTAATAGTTTTCGGTGATGTTTGTGGTGGGGGCTCGGTGCGTAAAAGTGCTGTGACAGCTTACGCAGATTTCCCTATGGCAACGCTTATTCCAAGGCGTAAACTTTTGAAAAGCATAATCTTTACGCAATACTTGAGGGCGCGCGTGCCGTTCCCTTGACCCTTTTTCCGCAGGTGATACGGTCCACCCCGTTTCTGCGATCATATAATCAGGTGACGATGAAGGCCCTACCTCAGCATCCCTTCAGACAATTCCTGCTTCTGGCTGGAGCATATTATCTGGCCGGTCGTCTCGCGCTGTTGCTGGCTATCCCGCCGGGTTATGCAACGGTGATCTGGCCCGCAGCCGGGGTTGGTCTTGCGGGATGCTATCTGCTCGGCTATCGATTTTGGCCGGCGGTGACACTGGGTTCGGCTCTGGTGAATCTCGATACCGCCATTGTTCTGGGGCAGGGAACCGCATCTCTGCTGATGTCGCTGGTGGTGCCGCTGGTCATTGGTCTGGGGGCAGGGGCCCAGGCGGCTTTCGGCAGTTATCTGCTCAAGCGCTATATCGGTCGCGAAATTGCGCTTGACGATGTCTCCTCTGTCGCTCGCTTTCTGCTGCTCGGTTGTGGATTATCCTGTTTGGTCGCGGCTTCTGTCGGCACTGGAATTTTGTGGCTGAGAGGGGTTATTGTCGCCGAAAATGTTGCCTATAACTGGTTGACCTGGTGGGTTGGCGACGGCTTGGGCGTGATGCTTGCGGCGGTTCTGATCTTTAGTTTTTGGGCTGAGCCTCAGCAGGTTTGGCGTGAGCGCCGCCGTATTTTGCCTGCGGTGATTCTGGGAACGGCGACGTCAATTGTTGTACTTTTTATAATAATAAGCCGGTCGGAATTTGCGCGGCAGGAAAGTGAGTTTGTGCGTCGTAGCAACCAGATCCAGCAGTTAGTGAGCGGCACGCTGGCGCGCTATGACGAAAGCCTGCATGTACTGGCCAGTGCGATGCAGCTGCGGGTTCCGCAGAATCGCACAGAATTTCGTCGTCTGGTTGGCGGAATTCTTGAACGCAGCCCCGGCTTTCAGGGTATTACCTGGACGGTTCCCGTGCGTGGCGATAAGCGGCGGGAGATAGAACAGCGTTTGTCGGAAGATTACGGTGAAACTCTGGTTATCACACAGCTGACAGAGAATGGCAGCCGGGTACTGGCCGAGGACCGCGAGCGCTACATGGTTATTCGTCATGTAGAGCCCTTGGCAGAGAATCATGTCGCGCTCGGTTTTGATATCAGCTCAAATCAGGAGGCTCGGGTAGCGCTAATGCGTGCGACCGAGTCGCGCTTACCGGCGGCCACCAACCCCACCCGCCTGGTGCAAGAAACTGCAGAGGAGACTGGCATCGTTGCGTATTTCCCGGTATTTCGGCGTTCGCCTATGGGGGAGTCTGAGCTGCTGGGTTTTGTTGCGGGGGTTTTTCGAATCGAAACCCTGATGCATGCCATTCTGGCTGAGGTGGATCTTGAAGG
>JBFEVY010000406.1:0-2483 GCA_041546665.1 Spongiibacteraceae bacterium
CGAGGAGGACGGCGCCCGGGTCATCGGCAATGTAACGGTCCGGGAGACGGACAGGAAGGGCAAGAAGAAGAAGATGACCAGGATAGCCTTATTGCCGCGACACTGTTCCGCGCAGTGAGGGAAGGGCGCTACAGCATTGATGTGTTGGAAAAGGACTTTGGTAAAGCCGTAGCCAAACTGGTGGATGGCGTGTTGGGCATGGCAGCTATTTCCCGAGTCAATGCCGAGTTGGATATTCCGGTTCTTGGGCAGTCGGAGGCCCAGAGCGAAACCATTCGTAAAATGCTGGTGGCGCTTGTTGACGATGTTCGCGTTGCGCTGATTAAACTGGCGGAACGTACCTCTGCTATTCGTGCGGTAAAAAATAAACCGGAGAAACGCCAACGGGTCGCCCGGGAAGTATTCGATATCTACGCGCCGTTGGCGCATCGGCTGGGCATCGGTCATATAAAGTGGGAACTGGAAGATCTGTCCTTCCGCTACCTGCAGCCCGTCGCCTACAAGAAGATTGCCAAACTGCTGGATGAGAAACGACTCGACCGGCAGCATTACATCGATGATGTTATCAGTGCACTGGAAAACGCCCTGAAATCCGAAGGCATTGAGGCCGATATCGCCGGCCGCGCTAAACACATTTACAGTATTTGGCGGAAAATGCAGCGCAAGGGGATTGGCTTTTCCCAAGTCTACGATATTCGTGCAGTGCGGGTGTTAGTGCCGGACGTAAAATCCTGTTACATGGTTTTGGGTCTGGTTCACGGTTTATGGCGAAACATTCCCAATGAGTTTGACGACTACATCGCCAACCCCAAGGAAAACGGCTACCGTTCCCTGCATACGGCGGTGATTGGGCCCGGCGGTAAGGTACTGGAAATCCAGATTCGAACCCGCGATATGCACGAGGAAGCCGAGTTCGGGGTCTGCTCTCACTGGATGTACAAGGGAACCGATAAAACCGCGCGTAACCGCAATGCCTACGACGAGAAAATTGCCTGGCTTCGGCAGGTGCTCGATTGGCACGAAGAAATGGGCAGCAGCAGCGATGTCGCCGAGCAGTTCAGCCAGGCTCAGGATCGCGTTTATGTGTTTACCCCGGATGGCCATGTGGTCAACCTGCAATACGGTGCGACACCACTGGATTTTGCCTACCATATCCATACAGAAGTGGGTAACCGTTGCCGCGGTGCGAAAGTCAACGGGCGAATTGTGCCGCTGACCTATCGACTTAATACCGGCGAGCGGGTAGAGGTGCTTACCGGTAAAGATAGCAAGCCTCGCCGTGACTGGCTGCAAAGTAATCTGGGCTATCTTCAGACCAGTCGCGCGCGGACCAAGGTGCAGCACTGGTTTCGACAACAGGCCAAGGAAGACAATATTCTGGCCGGCCGCGCCCTGATCGAAAAAGAATTTAAACGTCTGGCGCTGAACAGCGTGGATTACAAGTTCATTGCCGATCAAATGCACTGTGCCAGTGTTGAGGATATGTACGCGTCATTGGGTGCAGGGGAAATCAGCACCGCGCAAATTGTTAAGGTGGCGCATCAGCTCGCTGGCGCAGAAGACAGCAAAGACGACTTTGCGTTGCGCCTGCGTGCCCCCAGTAAGAAAAACGACGGGCAGATTCGGGTTAGTGGGGTAGGTAATTTGATGACCCACTTTGCCGGCTGTTGCAAGCCCTTGCCCGGCGAAGCGATAGCGGGCTATATCACGGTGGGCCGCGGTGTCAGTGTTCACCGGCAAGATTGCAGCAAACTGTTGCAATTGCAGAGTGTGGAGCCGCAGCGGATTATTGCGGTGGACTGGGCGGCGGATCAGGTCACAACGTATCCGGTGGATATCGAAATCGAGGCCTACGACCGCCAGGGCCTGCTACGCGACATCACCAATCAATTGGCTTCTGAAAAGGTCAATGTGACAGCGATGAATACCCTGAGTAATACCGCCCGTAATACGGCGACCATGAATATTCGTCTGGAAATATCTGATCTCGGTGCCTTGTCTGACCTGCTTAATCGCCTGAATGGTCTGCCGAATGTGATTACGGTAAAACGGGTCAGAGAGAATTAATGTCTTATACGATTGCTGATTTGCAGACCTTAATGGCGCGTTTACGCGACCCGCAAGATGGCTGCCCCTGGGACCTGAAACAGACTTTCGAGAGCGTTGCCCCGCACACACTGGAAGAGGTCTACGAACTGGTAGACGCCATCGAACAAGGTGATACCGCGCAAATTCGCCAGGAATTAGGGGATGTTCTGTTTCAGCTGATTTTTTACAGTCAGTTGGGCAAGGAATCCGGGGACTTCGATTTTGATGATGTTGTCCATGAGATCGCCACAAAATTACTCCGCCGCCATCCCCATGTCTTCCCAGAAGGGAGTCTGGAAAGTCGGCGCGATGGTCAGGCGCCAGATGATGAGCGTATAAAAGCACGCTGGGAGGAAATCAAACAGCAGGAGCGCGCGGAAAAGTCTCAGCATAGC
>JBFEVY010000042.1:0-16043 GCA_041546665.1 Spongiibacteraceae bacterium
CCAGCCGCTGCTCCAGCTTGGCTTCCAGCTCAAGCTGCAGATCATCATTGGGCTCGTCGCTTTCGCCAAGGCTCATTTCGAGCATTTCTTTCTGCTCTAGCAGTTGCGCCAGCTGCTCTTCAATACGGTTAATACCCGCCAGTGCAGAATCCCGCTGGGTCTGCAAAGACTGGTGACGCATCGCCAGCTGGTGAGCGTGGTCCTTGCTGTGGCGGGCCTTCTGCCTGGCGCTGTCCAACAGCGCCCGATTGTCATCGCGCTCGCCCAGCAACTGCTCGCGCCGCCCGGAATCCTGCTCCATGCTTTCGATGGCTTCCTGTAGCACCATGCGGGATTCTGCAAGCGACTCCTGCTCGTTCTTGTATTGGGTTCGTAAATCCGCAATATCGCTGTCGAGGGCCTGACGACGCGCGCTAATTTGCTCGATCCGAGCCTGTTGGGCGCTGAGCTTGGAACGCAACTCGCCCACTTCGCGGCTGTGCTGCTGCTGTTCGCGCTGCACACTATCGCGGTCGGACTCGTATTTTTTCAAATCTTCCCGCGCCTGCTCCAGCTGAAGCTGCAGCTCAGTCACCTCTGCCTCGGTCTCGTCAATCTCGGCACGCAGGGCCTGCAACTCTTCCTGACGCTGCAATACTCCACTCTGGGCGGTATCTCCACGACTGACTCTGAGGGTATTGCGGGTCAGCCAGAGTCCCTCTGGAGTCACCACCGACTCGTGAACCGCCAATTCGCCGCGCATACGCAGCGCTGCAGATAAATCATCAGCCAGGCGCACCTGACTCAAGCCCGCGCGCAGCGCATCGTGACCGGAAACCACATCGGCCAGAGTCGCTGTATTCGCCGTAACTGGCGATCCCGGTTCCAGAAAACACAGGCTGCCTTCCGCCAGCTCATCTAGTATGCCGGCAACACCGTCGAGGCTTTCCAGGCACAGGGCCTGCAACTGATCGCCCAGTACGGTCTCAACGGCCTTTCGCCACTTGTCTTCAACCTGCAGCCCTTCGGCGGCGCGGGTTGCCTCTGCCAAGCCATACTTTTGCAGCCAATCGGAAACCGCCTTGTCGCCCTGCCCAAGCGCCGCCTGCTGCAGCGCTTCCAGCGAGGCCATCCGCCCCCGCAAGCTTTGTAATTTGCTGCGCGATGCATCCAGCGCGTCACCCTTACTGCGGATCGCTTCGCGGTTTTGCGTAATCAGCGGCAGGTAGGTGTCCAGCTGTTCCTGCATTGCCTCGCCTTGCAATTCCTTCTCGGCGGCCAGTTGCTGGAGCAGTTCGATATCATCGTCGACATCGTCGCCCTTGAGGTTGTCGCGCTCGCCATCGGCCTTTTGAATACGCTCCTGCAGGCGCTGCATGCTCAGCTCAAGGTGCTGAATCCGCGACTGTTCAACCTCAGCGCGCTGGCGTGGGCCGGCGGCATTCTGGTTAAACTCGTCCCAGCGCTGCTGCCAGGACTGCATCGCCTCTTCAGCGGTCACCAGGGCTTCCGCGGCGACTTCCTCTTCTTCCTGACTGATTTCCAGCTCGGGACTGATGCTGTTGATTTCCTCCTCCCACAGAGCGATCTTTTCCTGATCCCCCTCCAGGTGGCGACGGCTTTCCAACAAGTTGCTATTGACGCGCTGCAGGTCCGCGTCCAACTGGTTGCGTCGTTCCTGCTGGTGCTGGATGGCCTGTTCAACCCGGGCGATTTCCGCGCCCACGCTGTAAAAGCGACCCTGCACTTCATTGAAACTGTCATTGAGCTGGGTGTGGCGATCGCGATCCTGCTCGATACCCGTGTTCAGAGCCACCTGCTCGGTCACCACGGCCTCTCGGGCCAGCTCAAGCTCAGTGATTTCCCGCTCTTTATCCTTTACCTGGGTATCCAGTTGCTGCCATTGCAGCACCTGCAACTGCGCTTTAAGCAAGCGCTCCTCACGCTTGTATTCGGTGTATTTCTCCGCGGCGGCCGCCTGACGTTGCAAATGCTGTAACTGGCGCTCGAGCTCATCGCGTAAATCGGTCAAGCGCTCCAGGTTTTCCTGGGTCCGCCGCATCCGGTTTTCGGTCTCCCGGCGTCGCTCCTTGTATTTGGAGATACCTGCGGCTTCCTCAATGAACACCCGCAGCTCTTCCGGCTTTGACTCTATCAGCCGAGAGATCATGCCCTGCTCGATGATGGCGTAGCTGCGTGGCCCCAGGCCGGTACCAAGAAAAATGTCGGTGATGTCCCGGCGCCGACACTTGCTGCCGTTCAAGTAGTACTCTGAGGTACCTTCCCGGGTGACTTTGCGGCGGATCGCTATTTCACTGTAGCGGGCGTACTCGCCACCCAATTGACCGCTGGTATTATCAAAAACCAACTCAATGGAAGCCTGTCCAACAGGTTTGCGGTTCACCGAGCCATTAAAAATAACGTCGGTCATGGACTCGCCGCGCAGGTTTTTCGCGGAGCTCTCCCCCATCACCCATCGAACGGCGTCGATAATATTGGATTTGCCACAGCCGTTAGGGCCAACCACCGCAGACAGATTGGTTGGAAAATTCGCCGTCGTGGGATCAACAAACGACTTAAACCCCGCCAACTTGATACTTTTTAGACGCATAGTATAGAAAACCAGATAGAGTGCCGATGCCGACGTCTCATTGTGGCCTGATGTAAAGGCATGATTGTATTACCGGCGGCGTTGCGCAAACGCGGATTATAGCCCGCTAAAATTATTGTGACAGCACCTAACCGCCGCTTAATACCAAGAACGTGTTTTTCGGCTTATATTTTTGTATTTATCAGCAAACGAATCTCGCCCGGCGCCTCCACATCCACCGTGATGGGCTCCGCGCCCCAATCTCCGGGACGACGCATCGCCGTGCCGCTAAAACTAATATGGGCAGACACCTGCAGCTCAGCAAAATCCCTCAGCCCTTTGCCCTGGCGAATCACATCGCTGTCGGTAAGGAACACGTGCTGGGTTTCCCGGCTGTTTAAGGGTAACCGCAGGGCCGCCACTGGCATAGGCATCCCGCCTGGCTCGCGGGCCACTACAAACAGCATGCCGCCAGTACCGGTAGCGCCGTCGGCAAAATCCACGGTCACGGGGATACTGAATAGCGTGCCCTGCTCCGCCGCGCGCCGTTTTGCTTCGTTGATACCTGAAGCAATCAGCGCCTGCTGTGGAGATCCACCAGGTAAAGCGCTAACGAGGCGTTGCCAGTAATCCAGGGTGCGGAGGTATTCGCCACTCTCAAAGGCATCAATACCCAGCACACCCAAAGCGGTGACTTGGCGCGGTTCCACGGCAATAGCCTGTTCCAATAACGCCCGGGTCTCGGAGTCCAGACGTCGCCCGGCTGCCATATAACGGGCCTGCCCCACCTGAGCCATCACTTCGGGGTCCTGCGGGTAAAGGTCCAGTAGCGCCTGGTAATACGGCAACGCCGCCGCGAAATCACCGCGCTGTCTCAGTAGACCCGCCATCGCAACCAAATGCTCCGCATCCGGTCGTTTGTCGACAATATCTGCCAACACAGCCTGGTAGCGGTCGACGGCAGCTTCATTAACATCTCCGCTGGCAATAATCTCCCGCTGAATCTGCTGTAACAGCAAATCCTCGCGATAGCCCAGAACACTGTACAAGCCCAGTGATACGAGGGCGATCAGTGCAGCGAAGGCCGCGCCCAACCAGGGCGTCCGACTTACCGTAGCAACAACCCCTTCACTGTTTTGAGTTTCATCAAGAACCTGGCGGTCCAGCTCGTTTTCCAGCTCCTGACGCTGCACCTCATCGATCAAGCCGTTGGCAAAATCCTCCGCCAACTCGCGACGCCGTTGGTTGTAAAAGCCGCGTTGAGCAAGGCGATGTAGGTCACCCGCTCCCACCGTAGCGGGCTTCCTGAGCGCCCACAAAACCAGTGCCAGCGCGAGGATGACCAGCACCGCCAGGCCAATATTCAAACTAAGCATTGCGATCTTCCTCACCCAATAAGCTGGCCAGACGTTCGCGTTCGCGACTGTCGAGCTCCACCGGTGCAGCGGGCCCTGCCCCCCGCCGTTTACCCATCCGATACCAGACAATCAACCCAAGCAGAATCAATGCCGCCGGCATCAGCCAAAGCACCGCCGTAGTACCGGCAAACCGGGGCCGGTACAACACGAAGTCACCGTAGCGATCGAGCATATATTGGGTAATTTCGGCGTCGGACTTGTCAGCCATAATCATGTCGTGCACTTTGCGCCGCAGGTCGCGGGCAATTTCCGAATCGGAGCCAGACAGGTTCTGATTCTGACATTTCGGACAGCGTAGCTCTTCGATAAACGCGTTGTAGCGGTCGCGCTGAATATCGTTGTCAAATTCGTAACTTTCAATCACCGCCGCGGCATTGACCGCAAACACGAGTGAAATCAGGGCAAATAACAGTCTCATTACTCAGCGCCACCCTTTAAAGCAGCCACTCTCGGCGCGAACTCCTTTAACCATACTTTCTCGTCCAGGGCTCCCTGAAAACGAAACCGCACGATGCCGTTGCTATCAACCAAATACGTTTCGGGCGCACCGGTCACACCGAGATCCAGGCCAAACTGGCCATCGGCATCAAACAGGGTCATCACATACGGGTCGCCCTTTTCCTGCAACCAGCGTTGCGCTGCGTCCGCAGAGTCTTTGTAGTCAACGCCGATAATAGGTATACCGCGCCGCTGTAATTCCACCAGAAACGGGTGCTCGTAATGACAGGTCGGGCACCAGGTTGCCCACACGTTCACCAAATAGGCCTGCGCAGGCATATCGCCCGGGCCGGCCCGCTCACCGTTCAAGGTGGGCAAATCAAAGTCTGGTAGCGGTTTGTCCACCAGAGCAGAAGGCATTGCAGTGGGACTGTAGTCGCCGGACTTAACCCGCAACTCAACGCCCAGGAAAACCAGGGCCAGCAAGACAAAAATAATCAGAGGGAGAAACAGTTTAAGCCGCTGCATGTTGTCCCTCCCGCGACTCGACACCACTCGCCTGCTTTAAGCGCGGGCGGTAGCGTTTATCGAGTATCGCCAGCAAGCCGCCAAGCGCCATAAAGACGCCGCCCAACCAGATCCACCGCACAAAGGGTTTCACATGGATGCGGATGGCCCAAGCGGTTTCATCCAGGGGCTCGCCCATCGCAACGTAAACGTCTCGGAACAAACCCGCATCGATGGCGGCCTCGGTCATCACCTGGCCACTGCGCGCATGGTAGCGCCGCTTTTCCGGGTGCATATCGGCAATCACTTTATCGCCCTCAAGAAGCGAGAAACTGCCGCGCTGCCCCTCGTAGTTGGGCCCTTTAATCGCGTCTAAACCGTCGAATCGCAAGCTGTAACCGTGACCCGTTTCCACAGTTTCACCCACGCTCAAACGCAGATCCCGCTCATCGTTAAAACTGGTAACCATCCCCACGCCCAGAATACTCACTGCCAGACCAAAGTGTGCGAGCAACATCCCGTAATAAGATGGAGTAAGCCGCTTCAGACCGGTCGCGAGTGAGGAGGCATTGCGGATTTTATGGCGAAGATTGATCACGCTGCTGGCGACAATCCAGAAAAACAGCAGGCATCCGGCGATTGCCGCAAAGTGCATACCGCCACCCAACCAGCCGGGCAAAATCAGGCTCAGCAACACACTCCCGGCCAGGGCAACAATCAGCGGCCTGATCAGGGATTCAAAGCGACTGCGCTTCCACTGGCTAGCGGGCCCCACACCCAAAATCAACGCCAACGCGCAGCTCAGGGGCACGAACATCATATTGAAATACGGTGGCCCAACAGAGTATTTACCCAGGCCGGCAAAGTCCATCACCAAGGGGAACAGCGTTCCCAGCAGCACAGTGAGCGCGGCAACCAGCAGCAGTATATTGTTGGCCAGAAGTAGCGCCTCCCGCGACAACCAGCTGTACCCCCGCACACTGCCCTGTGCAGGAGCTTTCATGGCGTAGAGCGTCAGCGAGCCACCAACCACGACAAACAGGAAGCCGAGAATAAACATGCCTCGGGTTGGGTCCGCCGCGAAGGCATGCACCGAAGTCAGCACGCCGGAGCGAACCAAAAAGGTTCCCAGCAGGCTTAATGAAAAGGCGAAAATCGCCAGTAGCAGGGTCCAGCTCTTAAACAGGCCGCGCTTCTCCGTCACCGCTAGGGAGTGGATCAGGGCTGTACCGACCAACCAGGGCATAAACGAGGCATTTTCAACGGGATCCCAGAACCACCATCCGCCCCAGCCGAGTTCGTAGTAAGCCCACCAGCTTCCCAAAGTGATGCCGATTGTCAGAAACAACCACGCAACATTGGTCCAGGGACGCGACCAGCGCGCCCAGCTGGCATCCATACGGCCGCTCATCAAGGCCGCGATGGCAAAGGCAAAGGCCACCGAAAACCCCACGTAACCCAGATAGAGCATTGGCGGGTGAATCACCATGCCGGGGTCCTGCAATAGCGGGTTAAGGTCCTGTCCCTCCGCGGGAGTATTCAACAGATGACGGGCAAACGGGTTAGAGGTAAACAGCGAAAAGCTGTAAAAACCGACGGCAATCATGCCCATTACCGACATCACCCGAGCGAGGATATCGAGGGGAAGCTGGCGGGAAAACAAGGCCACCGCCACCGTCCACACATTGAGAATCCACACCCAGAGCAACAGCGAGCCTTCATGCCCGCCCCACAACGCGCTGATTTTATACGCTACGGGCAACTGGGTGTTGGATTGCGCGGCAACGATATCTACTGAGAAATCATCGCTCAGAAATCCGTAAATCAAGCTCAGCGTTGCCAAGGTGGTAAAGACAAACTGGCCCATTGCGAGGCCTCGGGCACTGCCCATCAGTCGACCATCTCGGCTTCTCACACCATAGAGCGGCAACACCGCCAGTAGTACGCCAAAACACATGCTCAGTATCAGCGAATAATGCCCCAACTCGATAATCACGGCGTGATAGCTTCCTTATTCTGTTGGTACATTTCGGTGGTGCCGGCCTTCTCCAGCGCCTCACTCACTTCCGGTGGCATATAGGTCTCATCGTGCTTGGCCAGTACTTCCGTGGCAACAAACACGCCATCGGCACCTAACGTCCCCGAAACAACCACGCCCTCACCTTCGGCAAACAGGTCAGGAAGAATTCCTTCATACTCGACCGGAACCACCGCGCTGTAATCGGTGACATTAAACCGAATCTTCAGGCTGTCAGTAGACCTCACCACACTCCCTTCCTGCACCATGCCACCCGCGCGGATTTTGCGGTCCAGCGGCGCCTTCCCAGCAGCAATATCTGCCGGAGGATAAAACAGATTGATATTTTCGCGGAGCGCATACCCAAGTAGCCCCACGCCGATGCCCACCGCTACCAGGATGAACAGCACGATTTTTAACCGTTGTTTGCGTAACGGATGCATAGCCATAATTTCAGAATTCCAGACTCAGTTTCCCAGTTCCGCGGCTTCGCGGCGCGCTGCGGCCGCTATCATGCGACGAATAATGCGCTGTCTGCGCAACGGTGCCGCGACCAAGCCCACCAGCACCAACAAGCTTAGGCCGTAACAGAACCAGACGTACGCACCGTGGCCATCCATATTCATCAGCGCTGCAAAACTATCAAAATACATTTTCACCACTCCATGCGGTCATACACGCCGTCGCCTAACGACCGCCGTCCGCAACCAGATCTTTTACCCACCGGGTTTTGCGCTCGCGGAATAATATCTCTGCCCGCGTATTCAGCAGCACAACCCAGCCCAAAAAGAGATACATGCCCGAGATTGTGGCCATAAGCGGCCTCAACATACTCGGGTGGATACTCGACTCGCCCATAAATTTGATACTGGCAGGCTGATGCAGGCTATACCACCACTCTACAGACCAGTAGATGATCGGAATGTTCACTGCGCCGACAATCGCCAGTACCGCGCAGGACTTGGCGGCGGCTTCCTGGTTGTCAAAGGCCTGGTGGAGTGCCAGCACCCCCAAGTAGAGAAAGAACAATATCAACACCGAGGTGATACGGGCATCCCATACCCACCAGGTGCCCCACGTCGGCTTACCCCACACAGCACCGGTTACCAGCGCCAGAAAGGTCAGCGCGGCGCCCACTGGCGCAGTGCACTTCATTACCACCGCTGCCAATTTCATCCGCCAGATAAGATGAATGGCCCCCGCAGTTGCCATCAGCATATACCCGCCCATCGCCACGGCTGACGCGGGGACGTGAATATAGATAATGCGAAAACTGTTGCCCTGTTTGAAATCCGGTGGCACAAAGGCCAACCCCCAGATGCAGCCACCCGCTAACAACACTACCGACAGCACGCCCAACCAAGGCATCAATCGCCCGCTAAACTGATAAAACCAGCGTGGCGAGCCCCATTTATGAAAAAAAGTCCAAAACGACAAAATATGCTCTCTTACGTTTAATTCCAGCGATCACACAACGCGGCACAGACATTCGACCGCGGTGCTGCCGCAGTATTACTGATCAACACTGATTCGCAGTGCCGCACCAATAGCCAGTGGCGCCAACGCCAGCGCCATCATCAAAAAAGCACCCAACATTGCCAGCTGCGGCGCATAGGCGGCACCGTCCACTGCCGCCTTCACCGCACTACTGCCAAAAATTAAAACCGGAATGTACAGGGGCAGCACAATTAATGACAGCAACAAGCCCCCGCGACGCAAACCGACAATCAGCGCCGCTCCCACTGCACCGATGAAGCTCAGCACCGCCGAACCAATCGCCAGGCTGACCAACAACGCGAGCATGCCCTGCGATGGCAGTTGCAGCAACACACCCAGTAGCGGTGACAGCAAACTCAGTGGCAAGCCGCTCAACAACCAATGTGCGAGGGTTTTCGCCAATACCTGAGGATACAGCGATGCCCCGGATAACAGCATCTGCTCCAGGCTCGCATCATCAAAGTCACTGCGGAACAAGCTGTCGGTCGCCATCATCGACGCCAGCAGGGCCACTACCCAGAGTATGCCGGGGGCGAGCACGGCCAATTGTTTCGGGTCAGGGCCAATACCCAAAGGAAACAGCGTACTGACCATCACAAAAAACAGCAGTGGATTGCTCCACTCACTACCGCGCCGCAAGGAGGCCAGCACATCGCGTCGAATAATGGCAAACATCAGGCTGAACATAGGCCCTTAACGCCTCCCCAATTCGACGACCCGAGCGTTCAGTTCCACCCCCAAGGGCTGGTGACTGGTCAGTAACACCATACCGTCCCGGCTGACGAACTCGGCAAGCCAGCCCTCCATTTCAGCAACCCCTGCCTGATCAATCGCGGTGAAGGGCTCATCCAGAATCCACAGGCGCGCTGGACAGCAAAACAATCTGGCCAGATTTACCCTGCGCTGCTGACCGGCGGACAGGCTCATACAAGGTTGGTGCTCATAGCCAGCCAAGCCCACTTGTGCCAGTGCGGTAATGATTAGAGAATCCGGCTTTGTTATCCCCCGAAGCGCACAGGACCAACGCAAATTTTCCAGAGGACTGAGAACCGCTTTGATCCCGGCTCCGTGACCGAGATATAACATATCGCGTTGAAAGCCGTGATGAGAGCCTGACATCCGCTCTCCATTCCACATTAGACTTCCATCGTAACGACTTGATAAACCAGAAATAATTCTAAGGAGACTGGTTTTACCCGCACCATTGGGACCAGCAATCTGAACAAGCTCGCCCGGCCCGACCGCGAAGGACAGATCAGAAAACAAGACACGGTCGTCTCGCTCGCTACTGAGTTCGCATACTTCAAGGCCTGGGTGTACCAAGCATTCCCCCCACAGACGGAATCACCCGCCAGCAATAAAAAAACGCGGCCAAGTATATACGAATTAACAAAAAAAGCGGTGGTCCCCAGCGCCGTAATTATCGCCGCAGGAGACATTTGGAAAAATATGCAACAAAAACCGGCTTAGCCTTGAGAAGAACGAGACGCTAACCAGCGCTCCATATCCTTGGTTACTAAATCAAGATAGGCGAGCGCCTTGCTCAGGTTTTCACCCTCGACGCCCTGTTGAACACTGACCAGACGATTGCGAACCCAGGCCAGTTCCCGAATCAGATCACCGATCTCGGAGGGTTCAGCCTGCCCTGCCGCTGGAGAGCTCCCCGAAGCCGCCGGCGATATTGTCGCGGTATCGTGACTGGAAGGCACAGCAGCCTGCTGCACGGCCGCACCCGGGGGCAGATACCGTGTTGGCCCTTTGCCTTTTCCATACAGTTTGTCGAGCAGGTTTTCAAATTCCTGATCGCTAATAGGGTCTTCATCAGCTTTGCCAGGGGCCTGGGATAGGGCCTCAGACGCCTGGAGACTCGCTCCATCAACACGCGCTCGTGCCGGCGGATTCCCCCCAAAAAAGACCTCCAAACGGTCATCCCCGGCGGGCAGTTCCGGGCGGTTCACCGAAGCAACATTGCCATTTCGACTTGCTGCCCTCAGCAGACGCGCCCTCAGGTCTTCCGCCACGGGAAGAACCTCCTGCTTGCTCAGCAATCTAGCCAGCATTGCCTCAATCGCGCTGGTCACGCCAACGATTAGCGATACCAGGCTGGGGCTCAGAGGAAGACGACGGGAACACAGGCGATCTAATACCTTCTCGGCCAATTGCGCACACTCCGCCAGCTCGGGCAGCGCCAGCACCGCCGCACCACCGTAAATCGTATGAAAGCCGCGATGAATATCGTCGAGAATCCGTTGACCCTCGTAGCCGTAATGGAGCTCTTCCAGTTGCGCAAAGAGCTTTTGCACGATCTCCTCAGCCTCGGTGAGGAAAATCGCCAATATGTCTTCGTTTTCGTGAAGGCTCAAAGCAAACCCCAGACTCGTCAGTGAAAGTGGCGTAAACGATGATGATTATCAATCAAAGCACAAATAGAGGAAGAGATGCCACTCACAGATCGCATTTTTTGTTCACGCGAACAAACAGAACTGTGCGGCGGTTGGCGGTTTTAGTGCTTGCCTTCGCCCCTACCCCACATTGATCGTCCGCTCCAGAATACGCAAAATTTTGCCCTCCAACATCGCGGCGGTGAACGGTTTGACAATATAGCCATTAACCCCGGCCCGGGCGGCCTCAATGATTTTTTCCCGCTGCGCGTCAGCGGTGATCATCAATACCGGGATATTGCACAAGCGAGAGTCTGCCCGCATGGCACGCAACAGCTCCAGCCCCGACATACTCGGCATCAGCAGGTCGGTGATGACAAAGTCGAAGTGCTCGTTATAGAGCAGGGTCAGTGCCAGCTCGCCATTTTCCGCCTCGACAACATTGGTATAACCAATTACTCGCAGCAGGTCGCGAATAATCCGCCGCATCGTTGCGACATCCTCCACCACCAGAATCCGCATCCCGCGTAACGACGGCGCTTTCTGCGGCACCGGATCATCGGGGAGGTCGCTACTGGTAAAGGGATCTGGGGACTTACCCTGCGCCCAATCGTCATTAATCACGGTCACCTCACCAGATCAAGATCATGGGACACCGGGAAAGACGGCGCAAATAACTGTTCAACAAAAAACGCCAACTCTCCCCCCTGACGTCGGCTGGCCGGCCAGGCTTCAATTTCATCAGCAAACCGCGCAAAGGCGCGACTCGCCGCGCAACTCGGGGAATACTCCACTACCGGCTTTTGCTTTTTCACGGCTTCCTGCAGGGATTTATCAAAGGGAATGTGTCCCGCATAAAACAGCCCCACTTCCAAAAACTGCTGACAGACCTGCTGCAACTTCGCGAACGCCGAGCGCCCCTCATCTTCATCTGCGACCATACTGCTCAACACCCGAAAACGCTGGCGACCGAAATCCCGGTTTAGCACTTTGATCATCGCGTAGGCGTCGGTCAACGACGCGGGTTCATTACAGATAATGACAACAATTTCTCGACTGGCACTGACAAAATGGAGCACCGAATCCGAGATTCCCGCCGCCGTGTCGACAATCAATACATCCAATTGAGAGGCCAACGCTGTAAAGGCGCGAATCAGCCCTGCCTGCTCCAGCGTCGATAACTGTGTCAGGCGGCGAGCGCCCGAAGAGGCGGGAATAATCTTGATACCGGCGGGACCATTCAGGACGATCTCCTCCAGGGTACATTCACCATCCAACACTTGTTCAATGCTGCGTTTTGCTTGTAGGCCCAGCAAAACATCTACATTGGCCAGACCAAAATCGGCGTCCAGCACGGCTACGCGACGCCCTTGCCGAGCCAGGGAAATTGCGGTGTTGACTGAAATATTGGTTTTGCCGACGCCGCCTTTGCCACCCGTTATCGCCAGCACCTGAATTGGCTTAGCCATGCCCACCTCCTGGCGGCACTGGCTCTGGCAGAGGCGCATATTGCCACCACCGCCGACGAAAACCGGCAATAGCATCCACCCGACACATTCCCATCACTTTGCGGGCCAGGCGTTCGTCAACATCGGGCACATCCAAGAAAAACAGAAAGCCCTGTTCCGCAACGCGATCAATAAACGGAGCCAGCTGCGCGTGAAGCTTTGCCATGCCGAGCAGGCCACCCACCCAGGCACCAAAAAAACCTCCAGATACCAGCAGGGAGTATAGCGCTGCCCGACGCCATTCAGGCTCAATGAACTGCGAATCAGCAAGCAGAAACAGCGCCAGGAGCAGCCCCAGGGCGCCCCCCCAGAAACCGCCCCGCCAGGCATAGCCGAGCATTGCACTACGCCGCGTGGCAGGCAGCACACGCAGACCGCTGCGGTCAATCGCCGCTTGATCCGCGCCAAACACCCGGCATCGCCAACCGCTCAAGTGCGCTTGGCCAAGCATTTCCGCAACCTCACGCAAATCTGTTTTTTCCGTGGTTTCATAAACCAGTCGCTTCATGCCAAGTCCCGACCACCCCTTGAATGCTTATCACCAGTGCCTGTTCACTTAATTCATCGACTGAAGACGTTCGCTGGGGCTGATAACCTCGGTCAGACGTACACCAAGCCGGTCGTCCACAACAACCACCTCACCCCGCGCAATGAGTTTCCCGTTGACCAGCACATCAAGTGCCTCGCCGGCCTCACGATCCAGCTCTACCACTTCACCCTGCTGCAAAGCGAGAATATCCCGAATAGCGAGCTCGGCGCCGCCTACCTCAAGGCTTAACCTTACAGGAATATCCATTAAGCGACCTAAATCCGGTGTGCCGCCGTCACGCTGACTCAACCGCTGCCCGCTCTGTCTCGGCGTATCCTTGGCGTGCTGCTCCCGCGCCGACAGGATCTGTTCTTTTAACCGCTGGCGCTCCTGAAAAAACTCGTCTTCTTTCATCGCATTATCTAGCTCTTGTTGATTCGTAGTCGCAATACGGGCTTTCCGCTGGCGTCATCGCGACGGTAATCGACCGCCATTGAAGCCACCGGCAGACCCGCCGCACACAGCGCGGCTCCGTCGAGCTGCAAAGGCAGCACATCCCCTATCTGCAGTCCAGCGATCTCTTGAAGGTTTACCGAGCGCTCACCCAATAAAAAGCGTGTCGCCAGAGGCGTATCCATCACGCTTTCGGCAATCGCCTGCCGCCATTCATCATCGCCACTTCGGTAATAACCACCCTCACTTCGCGCAAGGCGCTCCCGCACCGGCTCCAACATTTTCAGCGGAATACTGATATGGAACTCCCCGCCCCCGCCTTCGGCATCTATTTGAAACCGGCAAACCACAATGGTCTCGGCAGCGGCAGCCAGACTCACCAGCGAGGGATTGATTTCACTGCCCGCCGGCTCGCACTCCAGCTCAGCAATATTCCTGGTGACATCTTCAAAAGTGGCATGAGCGAGGCTGATCACACGACCGATAATCCGCCGTTCTGCCAGGGTAAAGTTGCGCGCTGTTCCAGAAGACACCGCCGTGCGCCCACCAAAAAATATCTCCACCAGTCGAAAAACAAGCTGCGCATCCAAAACCAGCATTGCGGAGCCGTCCAGCGGTTGAATTCTCATCATATTGAGACTGGTTGGCACATACAGGGAATGAAGGTACTCCGCGCAGGTCTGGAACTGTAATTCCACAACCCCCACTCCCACTTCGCAGCCAAACAGACGACTCAAACCGTCCTGAAACGCCTCGGCAAAACAATCAACCAAGTGCTCCATGCCGGGAAGTCGTTGTTTTTTACATTTGCGCCGGCGTGCCAGGTCAAAGGTGGGGAGTTCCGTCTGTAATGTCGGCGCACTTGCGTCATCCTGCACTGCAGCCAGGAGCGCATCGACTTCATCTTGCGACAATAAATCTTTCATTTACTACACCACTGGCAGGGCTAACGTTATAACGCCCGGCAAACGCTCCGCATCCAATACAAAGGAGAGGAAGCACAAATCGAACCAAATATTTTTTATTATTTTTCAGCAAGTTACCTGGAAACCGCTCTGTCAATTATTTGACTGACGGCACTTTCCCATGAAAACCATCAGCGGCGCCAAGCCACGCGTCAATCTGAATAAGGGTTTCGCCAAAACATCGCTGCGCATTGGCTATCTCTAAGGCGATACCATCAAGTCGAGACTCCCGGCCCCGGTACTCCAGACCCAGAAAGTGTTCCGAGAGAGCTGTCGCCCCCATCCCAAGCGCGCTCCCCTTTAAAGTGTGCGAGACACTTCTGAGCGCCTCGCCATCACCTGCCTCTGCAGCCGCCTCAAGCAGCTTAAAACGCGCGGCGGTATCCCCTTCAAAGGTACTCAGCAAGTTTTGAAAATCCTCGCCCATCACCGAGCGAAGCTCTTCAAGTAAGGTGACATCAATCACTTGCATCGCGCAAATCCCTTTGAAAAAAGAAGAATTAAAACCGTTCCCTGAGTAAATAATACATCCCCAACGCCAAACTTAGAATATATTGGCCTTAATGGGGTTAATGAGTATTTCGCCAGCAGCCGCCATTCGACGTGCAATTTCGACGATCTCTTCGCAAACCATATCACCGCCGCGAGGGCTGACCGACTGAAACTCTTCAATGAGGACAGCCGCACGGCTTTCAGGCAGCGCAGCCAGCAGCAACTTGCGCTCTTTAAGGTTACAGGCCTGCATCGCTACTGCCAGCGACGCGTCGCTCACCTGAACCAGTACTTTTGCCAGCTCTGCACGCCCGATAGTTAGCAGCTGATGAAAATCGAGCATGAGCGCTTCCACTCTATCAGCGCTGGCCGGATTCGCGCTGCGCAAGGCAGTGAGAAATTCACTTTCCTTGCGCGCCTCTATCTCGCGAAGCATGGCCGCAACCCGCCTCTCGCCATCTATCGCGCTCTCCACATGGGGCCCCATGTTTTCCAAAGCGTGCTCAAGGAGATAATCCAGCTCTTGTATTGCTTGTTGGGAAACCCCCTCCAAAGCAGCAAGCCGGGTAAGAATATCCCGCTGCCGCTCACTATCAAACGCAAGCAACAAATCACGGGCCTGGTCCACCGGCAGGCAGGCCACCAATGCGGCCTGAATCTGCGGATGCTCGCCACGTAACAAATTGGCGATGATATCTGGCTTAAGCCACTTCAACTTGTCGATTTGGCGGGATTGATGCCTGACGCCCAGATTAAGCCCAAGTAACTCCGACACATCGCTTCCCAACGCCTCATCGAGGACGTCGCGAATTTGCGAGACACGCTCCTGCGGCACTATCGGCAAGGTCCCTACACTGTCCAGAAAAAAACCAACAAGCTGTTGCAGTTGAGCATTGTCCAATTCTGGTAGCGTCGAGAGCGCGTCCAGCACCCCCTTAACCACTGTAGGTTCAAGGGATTTCAGCAAAATGATCCCGTGGGTGCGATCCAGAATCAGAAACAGCGCCGCCGCGGCCTCACTCCCACTGAACTCACCCTGGTGCTGATAGGGGTGCTCAATCAAATAACCGAGTTGCCTCGCCACCGCTACCGGATCGGTCTCGAGTAGGCGATGAAGCTCCTCGGTATACGACAACACGCTGGCAGCTGCTTGTCTCGAGGTATCGGGCGCCTCAGGAGTGTGGCGATTCGAGATCGGTTCGGCGCTGGCGCTATCGCGCCCCAGCCTCGTAAGGAGAGCACCGGACAAACCCAATACCGCCAGAAGAA
>JBFEVY010000211.1:0-6394 GCA_041546665.1 Spongiibacteraceae bacterium
GCGAACGCCTTCGCCAGAAACGCGTCGAGGCTCATATACTGCCCCGCCGACCCCGCGCTGACGGGCGCCGCCAGGCAGAGGAAAAAGGCAACGACAAAAGCGGACATCAGCCCGCTCATGGATTGTCTTGGCGAATAACGCTCTACCAATCAGAAGCTCCAGCCTACGCCGAGATTAAAGGCATCGTCATCCTTGGCGCCATCTTGCTCAGTGAGATCAGCCTTGAAAACCACATTGGGAGTCAGCCAGAAATTCAAGCCGATATCGCTCTGCTCAATATCGGTGGAAGCATTGTTGCCCGCGTAGTTATCCCACTCGCTCTGGCGTACGAAGACACCCAGTTTCGGGGTGATTTTGTAGGACGCTTCAAGGTACTGGCCTTCCTGCTCATCGGTACCCGCGGCGTCAAAGCCCGCACCGTCAATATCCCACTGGGCAGTCAACGCAGTCAGTGTCAGCTTACCGATGCTATAACGAACATGCGCCTCAAACAGCTGCGCCTCGGCTTCGTCCGCTGCGCCCTGGGTCATGTTTTGCTGACCGTGCACGGTCGCCGCCAGCTCAAGCCCTGCAATACCGGTGTACACCAGGCGCGCCGTATAGGCGAGGTCTTCCGCGGTAGCTTTGGCCGACTTCTGACGACCACCCCGCACAGTGCCGCCGTCGGAGGCAGCCAGACCACTGTGGATCGCAGCGTTATATTTCAGGCCAGGCAGAATCTCACCGCTGAACATCACCCCGGTTTCCCACCAGGTAGCGGGAATAATGTCCTTTTCAACATTATTGCGCTCGGTGCCGTAGAAGGTATCCGGTTCGTGGGTTTCGTTGATAATCCCCACAGGAACCAGAAACTGCCCCACTGTCAGGCTGTGACCCTGGGTGAAATCCCACTGAATATAAGCCTGCTCAAGCTCAAGCTCGCCGGGGCCGCTGCCATCGCTGGTATCTTCTACAAAACCGTGCTCGACTTCCAACTCGGAGAAAAACCGCACGGTGTCGGTGAACTGGTTACCCACAAACAATACAAAGCGATGGGCATCAACCTGGTCATCTTTGTCTTTAAAGTGATTGAAGTGGTGTTCGCCGTAACCACCAATGGTCACCCGGCTCGACCAACCACTGCCCCGAGAGGACTGCTCTACCGCATCGGCTGTGGCATTGATCTTTTCATCCGCACTTTGCTGTTCTTGCTTGAGCCGCTCAATCTCGCGCTGCTGCTCCTGGATAATCTGCCACATTTCTTCATTAGAGGGCACGTTCTCGGCGTAGGCAGGTGACCCCGCCAGGGCGGCCAGCACAGCGCCAGCCAAAAGCGATTTATTCATCTTATGCTCCATAACAGTCTCTTCGTGGCGGCAGTGCGTTGTTCTTGTGATTTGACGCCCACAGCCATACCAAAATCCGCCGCAATACTAGCAAGCATTAATCTAAATACAAAGCATTCTCATTGTAAGTTTGTTTTATTTTGGCCTGCCGCACATAAAAAAACCCGGCCTGATCACCAGAACCGGGTTTCTCGCTTCAGCGCGCCAGTTATGGCACTGCGAATTATTCCGCCGCTTTTGCCGCCGCAGATTCTTTAATCAGGGTCTGCAATTCACCGCTTTCATACATTTCGCAAATAATATCGCAGCCACCAATCAATTCACCGTCGACCCACAACTGGGGAAAGGTCGGCCAGTTAGCGTATTCGGGCAATTTGGCGCGAATTTCTGGATTCGACAGGATATCCACGAAGGCAAAGCGCTCGCCGCAGCCCATAATGGCCTGCGAAGCACGTGCAGAGAAACCGCACTGCGGCTGGTTGGGAGAGCCTTTCATGTAAAGAATGATCGGATTGTTTTCGATCTGCTGCTTGATTGCTTCAATAGTGTCCATATTTACCTGCTGGTTTTACGCCCTGCGGGCTCGGTTTCAACTGACCGATTCTAACAAATCTCTCACTGAATGTCCGCTCCCCATCCGCCCCCACCTGGCGTTGCCACACTCAAGACATCTCCTGGCAGCGCTTCGGCACTGACCTTGGCCGGCAATAGCGCCCCGTTGAGACGGTTCTCCCCCCTTGCGCCCTCACCACCACCGGCAAGCCCCCAGGGCGCAATACTCCGCCGCTCAGTCAGCAAGGTAAAGCGCGTGGGCGCCAAAAACTCAAACTCCCGCACCAGGCCCTCGCCCCCGGGGTGCTGCCCCACACCACCCGAACCGGAGCGCAAGGCATAGCGTTTCACCCGCAAGGGGTAGTGCATTTCAAGGCTCTCTACCGGGGTGTTGAGCGTATTGGTCATATGCCCCTGCACACCGCTATTCCCCGCGGCCAGCGCGTGCCCCCCGGCACCGCCGGCGATGGTTTCGTAGTAATTCCAAGCGCCGCCTGCGGTTTTCGCCCCCATCGCAACATTATTCATACTGCCGTGCCCCGCAGCGGGGATCCGCTCCGGTATCGCCTGAGCCAGGGCGCCCAGCACTGCGTCGGTGGCCCGCATTGAGGTTTCCACGTTTCCAGCGGCGACGGCGGCAGGCCGGCGCGCATTGAGCAGGCAACCTTCGGGCGCCAGAATGGAAATCGGCCGAAACAGGCCCGCACACACCGGCACCTCGTCGGGCATCAAACAGCGAAACATGTAATACACTGCCGCCGCGGCCACCGACAGCGGGCAGTTAATATTCCCCTCCACCTGGGGAGAGGTGCCGTCAAAATCCACTGTGACACCACCGTCATCGAGGGAGACCGCCACCGCAATCGGCAGCCGCTGGTGACCAAATCCATCGTCATCCATATAGTCGGTAAAACAGTAGCGGCCCGGCGGCAACTCCGCCAAGGTATTTCGGGCCAGGCGTTCGCCGTAGTCCTGCAATTGCGCCACCGCTGCGGAGAAGGGCAGCGGCAGCACATCGACAAGCTCTTTCAAGCGCGCCAGGCCACATCGATTAGCACTGACCTGAGCGACGAAATCACCGTGCTCCCCCTCACCGAACCACGCCCGCAACTGCGCGTAATCCAGCAACCCCGCCCTGACAAGATGGGTCGGCGGAATCACCACACCCTCCTCGTCCAGGCTGCGGGACAAGGGCATGGAACCCGGCGTAGCGGCACCGATATCGGCGTGATGGGCGCGATTGGCCACAAAGGCAAGCAGACTGCCATCCTCACCAAAATACGGCGCTATCACCGTGACATCCGGCAGGTGAGTACCGCCCAGAAAGGGGTCGTTGACCACCACCATATCCCCTGGCGCCCACGCGCAGGCGCCAACAATATCAGCCATGGCATAGGCCATACTGCCGAGGTGCACCGGAATATGCGCGGCCTGGGCACACAGTTCGCCGCGGGCATCAAAAATGGCGCAGGAAAAATCCAGCCGATCTTTGATATTGGGCGAAAAAGCCGCTCGCTGCAGCACCGCGCCCATTTCTTCGCAAACGGACTCCAGGCGGCTTACAAACAAGCCCAGTCTCACCGGGTTTAACACAGGACTTACTGATTCCATCACGGACCTTGAGGTGGAAAAAAGCCCATTGTCGCGCAACTGCTCCGCAGAGGCCACGCCCGGCGCACCACGGCGAATGACAAAGCCAATAACGGGTTGATGATTTTCGTTTTCGAGGCCGCCAATGCCAGGTAAAAGGAGGCGAGAAAACGGAGTTTACGCGCACAGTAAATGAGCATTTTGAGCCTGCTTTTAACGCCGCAGTGGCAACGCAGATAGAAAATCAACAACCTGCTAGAATTTGATCTAGCTTCCTTATATTATGTTTTGTTCGAACGGGCAGCAGTCGCTGCCTTTTTACGTTTTAGCACCCTGGGCGGGTTAGCCCTGCTAATGAATGGCGCGCTCGACGCGTGGAGATTTATTGATGACACAATCGCATGTAATGAACACCTATGGCCGGTTACCTGTAACCTTTGTCCGTGGTGAAGGCGTGCGATTGTTCGATGAACAGGGCAAAGCCTATATCGACGGCATCAGCGGCATTGGCGTGAACGCGCTGGGGCACGCGCACCCGGCGGTCACTGCGACCATCTGCAAACAGGCCGGCGAGCTGCTGCACACGTCAAACCTCTACAACGTCCAGCGTCAGACCGAGCTGGCCGACGCGCTGTGCGCCGTCAGTGGCATGGACAATGTATTCTTCTCCAATTCCGGTGCCGAGGCCAATGAAGCGGCCATCAAACTGGCGCGGATGCACGGCCACAATCGCGGCATTGAACTGCCCCATGTGGTGGTGATGGAGCAGTCCTTCCATGGCAGAACCCTAGCCACCCTGACCGCGTCAGGCAATCGCAAAATCCAGGCGGGCTTTGAACCCCTGGTGCGGGGTTTTATCCGCGCGCCTTTTGGCGATTTTGCCGCACTGGAAAATATCGCCAAGAACAATGACAGCGTTGCCGCAGTATTGGTCGAGCCCATTCAGGGCGAAGGCGGCATCAATATGCTGCCCGAGGATTTTCTGCCCCAGCTGCGCAAACTCTGTGACGAACACGACTGGCTACTGATGCTCGATGAAGTGCAAACCGGCAACGGCCGCACCGGCACCTACTTCGCCTGTCAGCACAGCGGTATTACCCCCGACGTACTGGTAACTGCCAAAGGTCTGGGCAACGGCCTGCCGATTGGCGCCTGCTTGGCCCACGGCAAAGCCGCCGAGCTGTTCCACCCCGGCAACCACGGCTCCACCTTTGGCGGCAACCCATTGGCCTGCGCCGCCGCGTTAACCGTGATTAACGAAGTGGGAACACCTGATTTTCTCAACGCCGTAACCGAGAAAGGCAACTACCTGCTCGACGGGCTGCGCCAGCGCCTTGCAGAATGCCCCAACGTTGCGGCCATCCGCGGCCAGGGCCTGATGGTCGGCGTCGAACTGACCGGCGCCTGCGGCATTCTGGTCAAGCAAGCCCTTGACCAGGGGCTGCTTATTAACGTGACAGCCGAGCGCGTTGTGCGTTTGCTGCCACCCCTCATTATGGAAAAGCAGGACATCGACTCGCTGCTCGATATCCTCTGCCCACTGATTCTCCAGTGGCATCCCGGCGCGGCTTAACGCCGCGCCCCTAACGCAGTACGCAGCAAAGGGATTCGCCAATATGGCTCTGAGACACTTTTTAACCCTCACCGACCTGAGCCCAGCCGAGCTGGAGCAACTAATCCAGCGCGCCATCGAACTGAAAGCCATTCACAAGGCCCGAGGCCCAGAGCCCCAGTTCCCCAATTACGTGCTGGGCATGGTCTTTGAGAAAGCCTCAACCCGTACCCGAATCTCCTTTGAAGCCGGTATGGCCCACCTGGGTGGCCACGCTATGTTCCTGTCACCCCGCGACACCCAACTCGGCCGTGGCGAACCGATTGAAGACAGCGCCAAGGTCATTTCCTCAATGTGCGACATCGTCATGATCCGCACCTTTGAGCACAGCATCATCGAGCGCTTTGCCGCCAACAGCAGCGTGCCGGTTATCAACGCCCTGACCGATGACTACCACCCCTGCCAACTGCTGGCCGACATTCAAACCTTTGTCGAGCACCGCGGCAGCATCAAGGGCAAGCAGGTTACCTGGGTCGGCGACGGCAACAATATGTGCCAGTCGTATATCAACGCGGCAATGCAGTTTGACTTCAAACTGAAGATTGCCTGCCCCGAGGGCTTTGATCCCCGCGCAGACCTGCTGGCTGCTGCCGGCGACCGGGTCGAAGTGCATCGCGACCCCATCGACGCCGCCAAAAACTCAGACCTGCTGGTTACCGATGTCTGGGCCTCCATGGGCCAGGAAGAGGAAAAGGCAGAGCGCCGCCGCAAGCTGGCCGGCTACCAGATCAACCGCGAGCTGCTGAGCCACGCCAACCCGGACGCCCTGTACATGCACTGCCTCCCCGCCAAACGCGGCGAGGAAATCAGCGCAGAGCTGATGGACGCCCCCGACACCGTGATCTGGAACGAAGCGGAAAACCGCCTCCACGCCCAGAAAGCGCTGATGGAATTTTTGCTCACCCAATAAGCTTTCGGCCGCTCAATTGAGCGGCCCCTATCGTTCTGAATTAACAAAATCCGCTTTTATAAATAATCCGTCTAACCCCGCCCCACGCGCTGTCATCAAGCGCCACTAAACCACAAGCCAGACACGACGGGGCCTGTAGCCAGGCCAGTTTTTTTCCACAAACATATCCACATTTTACCCACAAGCAGAACACAATATTTGGTGCTTGCACCCAGGGCAAAACCGCATTATCTTGTACCCACAGCTCAAAACCACCCCATATATAGGGCGGAGCACAGCGTCGCATCACAAGTCAAGGTGCGACCTATAAAAGTGCTCAACAGAAAAATGGGGGGGAACGCGACCAGCGTCGGCGACGCACAAACGATAATAAAAATGGCCAGCAAAAGAGCATCCAGGGAATTA
>JBFEVY010000057.1:0-13927 GCA_041546665.1 Spongiibacteraceae bacterium
ACGGTGGCCTTGTCGTTGGGCGGCGTGGCGCTGGCGGCGACCTATCCGTTTATGAAGCGCCATACCCATCTGCCGCAGGTGGTGCTGGGTGCGGCCTTTGCCTGGGGCATTCCCATGGCCTTTACCGCCCAGACCGGCGAGTTGCCGCCGAGCCTCTGGCTTATCTATATTGCAGTGCTGCTGTGGACGGTGGCCTACGATACCTACTACGCCATGGTTGATCGCGAGGACGATTTAAAAATCGGGGTGAAATCCACTGCCATTCTATTCGGTGACGATGATCGCACCATTATCGGTATGCTGCAGATTTCGGTGATTGTCATCATGCTGTTTGTGGGGGTGCGGTTTGGCCTGGGCTTTCTTTACTACGCCGGGTTGATGGTGGCGTCGGGCTTGTTTGTCTACCAGCAACATATCACCCGTTATCGCGACCGGGACCAGTGTTTTAAAGCCTTTCTGAATAATCACTATGTTGGCGCGGCGATCTTTGCGGGCATTTTCCTGAACTATGCCTGGGTGGCGTTCACTGGCGATGCTTGAACTCAGCTTTCACAGTGGTATCGAGTCTATCGGGCGCGAGCGTTGGCAGGGTGTGCTGGCGCAGTGTCCGGAGGTCGGCGGCTATCCCTTTCTGCGCTACGATTTTTTGTTCGCGTTGGAGTCCAGCGGCGCGGTGTCTGCGGAAAATGGCTGGCAGCCCCAGCATGTGCTGATCGAGGACGGGGGTGAAGCCATTGGTGTGCTGCCCCTGTATATCAAGTCGCACAGCTATGGCGAATACGTTTTTGACTGGTCCTGGGCGGATGCCTATCGGCGCTACGGTCGCAACTACTACCCCAAACTGCTGTCGGCCATTCCCTTTACCCCCGCGACCGGGCCGCGTTTGTGTGTGGTCGAGCGTTTCGACCGGGATGTCCTGTCAGTGGCGCTGGTGGAACAACTACAGCAGCGCGCCGAGAAACTGGATGCCTCGTCGATTCACGTTCTGTTCCCCGAGGAGTCGATGTCCGCGTGCTGGCAGCGTCATGGCCTGATGCAGCGCTGCGGCCCGCAGTATCACTGGTTTAACCGCGACTATCGCAGCTACGACGACTTCCTCGCTGCGTGTGCGTCCCGCAAGCGCAAGAACCTGCGCAAGGAGCGGCGGCGGGTGGTCGAGCAAGGCTTGAGGCTGGAGCGTCTGGAAGGGGGCGAAGTCAGCGAGGCCCAGTGGCAGTTTTTCTTTCACTGCTACCAGCTCACCTACGCCAAGCGCAGCGGCCACGGCGGTTACCTGAACGAGGCGTTTTTCCGGCACCTGGCATCGAGTATGCCAGAGCAGATGCTACTGGTGCTGGCCTATGACGGTGACCAGCCGGTGGCGGCGGCGCTGAACTTCCGCGATGAAGACACGCTATACGGCCGCTACTGGGGCTGTGTTCGGGAGTATGAGTTCCTGCATTTTGAGGCCTGCTACTACCAGGGCATCGAATACTGTATTGAAAAAGGTCTGGGGCGGTTTGATCCCGGCGCCCAGGGCGAGCACAAAATTCCCCGTGGCTTTGAACCGGTGATGACCTACTCCAATCATTGGTTGACTGATCCGGCGTTCAGCGACGCCGTTGCACAGTTTCTTAAAGACGAGCGCGAGCATATTCTCGGCTATCTTGATGACGCGGCAGAGATGCTGCCGTATAAAAATTCGGAGTAACCAACCTTAAGCCCCCGCTCATATTTGCTTGCTGAACTGAGTGGGGGTAGGGGACGGCGCCAAAGAAACTGGCTGCGTTTTCAGTGCCGCCCCGTTGCTCCTGTCTCAGCTGAAGTTCGACCTTCAATTCTCGGGACAATCAAACTATTGGATCAGTGCTGAGTGGCAGTGCGCCATCGATATCAAGGCTGACCTCCAGCATGAAACCGGAGTCAAAGGTGACTTCAGCGACGACTTCATTGGACTGCCCAGTGTATGGAGCCAGCTCGTCGACTGTGACATTCAGTGCCAGGCCCAGTGCTGATTCAACCAGGTCGTTGGCATCGATATCATCCACCAGAACGTCGTTTACAAATAGCGACAAATCTGCCACATCATCTGCCGGGATGGGACTTTTCTGCAGAAGCTGATCGAAGTTGTCGTTATATCTGACCGCAACGGCGCCACCGGTATTGTCAATCTTGTTCAATGACGTTAGGTTTGCTGCATCAGTACTACTATAAGTGTAATACCCAAAAAGACCAAATGCCTGAATTTGTGCGTCGTAGTTGGTTTCAAGGCGGTCTAGCTCGTCGTCGATTTCGCCGGGAGCATTACCATCAGAGAAGAAATAAATCAGGTTATTGCCGTCCGGTAAATTGCTGAGCTCCGTTTCTGCGCGTTGCAGTGGCGCTTCGAAATTGGTGACGCCGCTATGCGTAAGAGATCTCAAATGGTCGTCAAGGCCTGTATCGTCGAGGCTAAATGTCGCGACATCATTGTCATCGACGACGTGGGAAAAGGGGATTACCGTGACTGACACATCTTCGGGGTCTACGCCTGAATTTCGAAGTGCTGTCGTCAGATTCAACAGTGCCCTTAGTTCGGCATCCAGAATGGTGTTTACTTCTGAATCATTGTTGACGTCATAATCTGGGTTAAATCCTGAATTGTCAAAAAGTGTTTGGGTGCTATCAGACGTATCGAGGATGTAGAGAATATTGGTCTTCACGCCAGAGGACGCGGAGATATTGAGTTTGATGGCGTCTTCTTCGTTGTTGGTTTCGGTCGACGTTTCCAGCGTCAGGTTGATATTTTGTGAGTCGCCCAGTAAACCGGAATCGCTGTCGGTGTGCCGCGCCGACTCGAACTGGCCTTCTCCCTGCACGTGTACTGTTACAGTGGCCTCATCTGACTGGCCATTCTTTTGCGCGCTATAGAGAAAACGGACAGTTGCGGTTTGTCCCTCGTCGAGAGCTTCGAAGCCAGTGCCGGGGTTGAAAACTACCCTGTTGGTCAGATTGTCGATGCTGACGGTGTCGTTAGGGTACAGCATCGACACCGAGGTAATGGCGGCGTCGCCCGGGTCGGCAGAAAGAAAGTCGTTTGCCAGAATGTCAAGGTTGCTAAGGCCAGTTTCGCTGACGGCGAATTCATCATCGATAGCGTTATAAAAGTCGTTCTCACCGTAGATGCTGACTTCGATAGTCTTGCTGGCTGTGCCGTCTGCACTTTCTACTACGAGTCTGTCGTAGGTGACGTCGTCTTCGTTCAAATCCTGCACAATATTGGCATTGTTATTGAGCACATATCCCCATGCGCCAGTGCTGGGATTGAAGCTAAAGCTGCCGTAAGTCCCTGCCAGCGAGCTGGGCGTCTTGAAGAAATTTTCACCAAGATCGACATCGTTCACACTCAGAGTGCCGCCGGTCGTCGTATTGCCGTCCTCGGTGACACCGCCCCCGTCGATTCCGCTGATACTGGCGTTGTCGTTGACACCAGTGATCGTTATTGTGACCAGTACATCGTCAGATTCGCCGTATTCGTCACTGATGGTGTAGCGGAATTGGTCTTCCGCCACGCTGCCAGCGGGTAGATAGTCAAAGGCTGTCAGCGGATTGTAGTTAAAGGTGCCATCGCCATTGTTCTGCACCAAACCCAAGGTGTCATCAGTATCGAGGTCGGACACATCGATGTTGTCCCCTAAGTCAGGGTCGCTGTCATTTTCCAGCACATTCTCTGTGGTGAATGTGGTGTCTTCGTTTGTCGTAAAGCCTTCGCCGTAATCATAGTCGGCGTTCGGTCTGTCATTCAGGCCCGCAATTTCAACGGTGACGGTCGCGGTGGACTCTCCTCCCTTGCCATCGCTGATGGTGTAGGTGAATGTGTCCGTTTGACTCTGCTCAGCACCCAGTTCCCTGAATTTTCCTCCGGGCTGGTAGCTGATCTCACCCTCCGGTAACAGGGTTACTGTGCCCTCAGTTTCCGTGGTATCGACGCTGAGGATAGTGAGCGGGTCGCCGTCTTCGTCACTGTCATTGGCAGTCAGTGTGGTTAGTGACAAGTTAGTATTCTGATCCGTGAATAAGTAGTCGTTTGCGGCAATAGGCGTGTTGTTTACTGGCGGTTGGTTATTATCGTTTGTCTCTGTGTTCTCGTTCTCGTCATTGCTGTTGCCGCCACTGCTGCTACCGCCGCCGGAAGAGGCTACGGCGGCTAACCCCGCAAGTGCTGCACCGCCCAGAATATAGGTTGCTGTCGGTTTATCCGAACCAGAGTCTGCGTCGGTGATTTCGTCCTCTTCTTTTTCCTGCTCGTTGTTCGATAATGAGGCTTCCGCTGTATTTTCCGTAAGGCCATCATCTCCCAAAGCGGCGAGTCTAAAGCCAGACAGCGTGCCGCTTAGTGAAAGCAGCGGGTAAAGTGCAGTTATCTCAAACAATTCTGGTGACGAGGGCGAAAGAAGTGCAATGCTGGAATGTTGGGGGGTGTCTGCCGGATTGCTGTTAGTTTCTTTGTTACCGGGGTAAGAATTGCTTTTATGCAGCGACATCCACTCTCTCCATAAGTTAATTTATCTAAAACCGCGGGTTGCAGAAGCTAAAGCATTCCCTGTCCCGAATCTCTGGCGGTTGAACGTTAGGCGCTAGCTATTTTAAATCAGAACCTTGCCGTAGTTTTTGACAACTTATCACAAAACGATCAATTGAGCAGTTGTTGCGAACACGTGTCCATGTCTGGGTGGAGTTTATGATGCCAACATAAGCGGTTCTATTTTCACCGGTGAGTACACCGTGTGCATGAATTGCGCGAGGCAGCGGATATGCTGCCTTTCAAGCGCGGTGACGATTAAGCTATCTGCTCGTCGGGCAGCGCTTTAACCACCAGGCCATACTGCAGCGCGGACTCCGGAATTTCTGTGGGCAGAGGGATTCTCACCCGGTGGCCGGAGCCGGGGGCGACGTCGGTATTGGCGCCGTTTTTATCCAGCAGGTGCTCCAGGTCAAAACTCAGATTGCCTGCGGGAGTCATCAGTTGCAGGTGGTCGCCCCGGGCGAAACGGTTCTTGACGTCAACGGTGATTTCTCCGTCGCGGGCGTCGATCACCTCGGCGACAAACTGCTGGCGCTGGCTTTTGTTCTGCCCCAGCTCGTAGCTCTGGTATTCCTTGGGGGGATGGCGGCGGTAAAAACCTTCGGTGTAGCCGCGGTTGGCGAGGTTTTCCAGCTCGTCCATCAGATTCATGTCAAAGGGGCGACCGGCTACCGCGTCGTCGATGGCGCGGCGATAGACCTGGGCGGTGCGGGCAACGTAGTAATGGGATTTAGTGCGACCCTCGATTTTCAGCGAGTGAATACCCATTTGGGTAAGGCGTTCCACGTGCTGGACGGCGCGAAGGTCCTTGGAGTTCATAATATAGGTGCCGTGTTCGTCCTCGTAGGCTGGCATGTACTCCCCGGGGCGTTGGGCCTGTTGCAGTAGCACCGGTTCGGCAGCGAACTCGGCGTTGGGTTGAAACTGCTGAACCGGGATCAGGTCACCGCTGGCGTCTTCTTTGGCAGGGTGGGCCTGGTACTCCCAACGGCAGGCGTTGGTGCAGGCGCCCTGGTTGGAATCGCGGTGATTCATATAGCCCGACAGCAGGCAGCGGCCGGAATAGGCGATGCACAGGGCGCCGTGAACAAAGACCTCAAGCTCCATTTCCGGCACCCGCTGGCGAATCTCCTCGATTTCCTCAATCGACAGCTCCCGGGACAAGATGGCGCGCTTAAGACCTGCCTGATGCCAGAACTTGACCGCCGCCCAGTTGACCGCATTGGCCTGTACCGACAGATGCACGTGCAGGTCGGGCCAGCGCTCCCGCACCAGCATAATCAGCCCAGGGTCTGACATGATCAGCGCATCGGGGCCAAGCTCAACCACGGGCTCTAGATCGCGCAGGTAGCTGCGAATTTTGTCGTTGTGGGCTGAGATGTTAGAGGCAAGGTAAAATTGCTTGCCCTGTGCGTGGGCTTCCTGAATGCCGGTGGCAAGGGTCTCAAGGTCTTTAAATTCGTTGTTTCTCACCCTCAAACTATAGCGCGGCTGGCCGGCGTAGACGGCATCGGCACCATAGGCGAAGGCGTAGCGCATATTGCGCAGGCTACCGGCGGGAGAGAGCAGTTCGGGGCGATTTAGAGACATGGAATTACCGACGATCTAAGGAAAAGTGTAAAGGCCGCTATTGTACGCTTTTGTGCAGCAATAAGGCGTAAAAACCACATTTTCGGTGCATGAATAGGGCTGAAACCCCCCGTTTGCCCTATTAAAGGTCTCGAATTGGGGAAAATGCCACAGAAAATCGCCCATTCAGGGCACTATGTACTAAAACCTTGGCGGATTATCAGTTAGTATTCGTCGCTATAAGAATTTATACCTATCCTCGAACCGTTACAAAGTCTAACAATTAGGAGAGTTGCGAATGAGCACGTTTTTAAGGTCCGCGCTATCAGTTGGCGTGGTGCTTGCCTCAGCGGCGGGTTACGTCAATGCGGAAGATGAAAAAGGACTGTACATCGGTGGCAACGCACACTACACAGAAGTTTTTGACACTACTGCAAAAGGCGCTGTGCAAACTGCTCCGCAGCAGGGTCTGCTGGACCCGCTGCTGGGTGCACTCGGTCTGGGAGCATTGACGCCTGGCGGTGGTACTGCCACGACCGCGAAGTCTAACCTCGAATTTGACAAGGATTGGGGATACGGCGTAACCCTGGGTTACAAATTTGCCGGTCCACTGCGCGCTGAACTTGAGTACCGTGAAGACTCCAACAACATCGACGGTGCAGGCCAAAGCCTCGATGTGAACAGCATCATGGGTAACCTGTGGTACGACTTCAGCCTGACTGAGCGCCTGCGCCCTTACATCGGTGGTGGTCTGGGGATGAGCAATGTTGAAATCAGCAGCTTTGGTGACGACGATGTGACGACCGCGCAACTGGGTGCCGGTGTTTACTACCACCTGAGCCCGCGTCTGGTTCTGGATGCTGGCTACCGCTATGTGCAGGCGCTGGACGATCCCGAGTACACCCGTTCTGGCACCAAGGTGACTGCTGAGTACGAAGCGCAGCACGTGGCGTTGGGCGTACGCTTCAACTTCTTTGATGCGAAATACGGTGTTCAGGATGCCGACGGTGACGGCGTAACTGACGATCTGGATCAGTGCCCGGGCACTCCGGCCGGTGTGCAGGTTGACAGCGTAGGTTGTCCTCTGGATGGCGATAACGACGGCGTAGCGGATTACCTTGACCAGTGTCTGAACACTCCGGCGGGTGCTGAAGTGGACGAGCAGGGTTGTGAGCTGGACGGCGATAACGATGGTGTTGTTGATGCCAACGATATGTGTCCTGACACCCCAGCAGGTACTGCTGTTATGGCCAATGGCTGTGGCCAGGACCAGTCTGTGGTACTGCGCGGCGTGAACTTCGAGTTCAACAGCGCGCAACTGACTGTGAATGCTGAAACCATTCTGGACGGCGTAGCGTCAACTCTGAACAGCTCGCCTGATTTTGATGTTGAACTGCAAGGCCACACTGACAGCATGGGTAGCGACAGCTACAACATGAACCTGTCGCAGAACCGCGCTCAGTCGGTGAAAAACTACCTGGTTAACCAGGGCGTTGAAAGCCGTCGTTTGAGTGCTCGTGGCTACGGTGAAGAGCAGCCAATCGCCAGCAACGACACTGAAGAAGGCCGCGCGCTGAACCGTCGTGTAGAGCTGAAAGTGCTGTCTGCCGGTGACGACGTTATGGTTGAGCCGATGGCTGACGATACCTATATGATGGAAGACGACGTTGTCGAGCCCGTTGCAGAAGAGCCCATGATGGAAGAAGAGCCCATGATGGAAGAGCCTGCGGTTGAGGAAGAAGAGTCTTTCAATGAAGAAGACTACCTCGACGAGTCAGCGGCGGAAGAGCCCGCTTATGACTACAACCCCGAGAGCTCTAGCGACGACATTGACTACGGTCTGTAAGTCTTGCCCGACTCAGTTTAATGAGTGAAAAAAACCCGGCCTTAGCGCCGGGTTTTTTTTCGCCATGCAAGTAAGCGATTATTTGCAGGCATGGCATTGTCTGACAGGAGTTCATAGCCGGCGTCGCTGGCGAGTTGGTTGACGGCTTCAAAATCCCGAATGCCGCTGGCGGGGTCGCGGGATTTTAGCCAGAGGTCAAATTGCGCGTTGCTGTCGGAGGTGAATTCCCCCTCATAATTAAAGGGGCCGTAGACACACAGCAGGCTGTCTTCAGGGAGCTGTTCGCCGAGGCGCTTAAACAAGCGCTGTACTGAGGGCCAACTCATAATGTGCAGGGTGTTGGCAGAGAACACGGCATCAAATTCTCCCGCCGGCCAGGGTGAAGCGTTCACTTCAAACTCTACAGGGGTGGCAAGTTGCGCGCTGTTTGCTTCCTGCAGCCATTGGTTTATACCCGGCAGATACTCCGCCTGATCGGCGCACTGCCAGCGCAGATGGGGCATGGCGGCGGAGAAAAATACCGCGTGCTGGCCGGTGCCGCTGCCGATTTCGAGAATACTCTGGCGGTCTTGAAACAGGGGTTTAATAATAGCGAGGATAGGCGCCTTGTTGTTTTCGCAGGCTTGGGAAAAGGGCTTTTGCATAATGGCTCGTCCGGGGCTTTGATATGGGCGCAGCTTAGCGGGATCGCGCCGCGTCGTCATCCCCGGTGTGAGTGCTACAGGCTTTGGTAAAGGAGCGGAGAGATGCAATATTGGTTGATGAAGTCTGAACCGGAAAGCTTCAGTATTGATGATCTAAAGAGCCGCCCCAAGGGCACGGAACCCTGGGACGGGGTGCGCAATTATCAGGCGCGCAATATGATGCGCGACCAGATGAAAAAGGGCGATCAGATATTTTTCTATCACTCGGCCTGCGCCGAGCCCGGCATTGTCGGGATTGCCAAGGTAGTGAAGGAGGCCTATCCGGACCACACCGCGCAGGACTCGGAATCCAAATACTACGATCCCAAGGCGAGCGCGGAAAATCCGCGTTGGTTTATGGTGGATGTGAAATATCAGCGCAAGCTGAAGCGGGCTATTCCACTCAAGGCCCTGAAAGAAAACCCGGCACTTTCGGATATGGCACTGGTTAAAAAAGGCAGTCGCCTGTCGATAATGCCGGTGACCGAGGCGGAGTGGCAGGCAATTCTGGATATGGAATAGCACTGCCGAAGCGCTGGCCCGGCTGATACCTTAGCAGCCTGTAGGCCGGCTTTGTGGGGCGTTAAATTTCGTCGCGCAGGAAAACCCACTCATTGGCGGTGGATTGCGCCGGGCAAAAATAATAACCCTCTTCGTCGAAGGCCTTGAGCTGTTCGGCGTCAGTAATACGGTGGCGAATCGCGTAGCGACTCATCAGGCCCCGCGCCTTTTTGGCGTAGAAACTGATGATCTTGTACTGACCATTTTTGCAGTCCTTGAATACCGGGGTAATGATCTCGGCCTTGAGCTGCTTGGGCTTAACGGCGCTGAAGTATTCATTGGAGGCCAGGTTGACGAGGGTGGGGCCGGTTTGCTCAAGCTGGGCGTTGAGTGCGTCGGTGATAATGCCATCCCAGAATTCGTAGAGATTTTTGCCGCGATGATTTTGAAAGCGGGTGCCCATTTCCAGGCGATAGGCCTGCATCAGGTCCAGTGGACGCAACAGACCATACAGCCCGGACAGTATGCGCAGGTGCTGCTGGGCAAAGGCCATGTCATCTTCGTCGAGTGTGTCGGCATCCAGGCCGGTATAGACGTCACCGCGAAAGGCAAGAATGGCCGGTTTGGCGTTGCTGTCGTCGAAGGGCATAGACCAGTCAGCGAAGCGCTCAAAATTGAGAGTGCCGAGTTTGTCGGAAATTTTCATCAATGACGAAATGTCCTGAGGGGCGAGCTCCCGCAGTTGCTCAATCAATTCTGCAGAATGCTCGAGAAAGTCGGGCTGGCTGCGGGCGTTGATGTGGGCCGGGTTTTCAAAATCCAGGGTTTTCGCAGGAGAAATTACAATCAACATAGCGGTGAACGTTGTCCGATTTTAAGGTGAGTATCCGTCGTGTAGCAGGCCTTAGGCTTGCAGTAAATCCTGCCACCAGTTCAGTGGCTCGCCGGTTTCCGGGTGGTACACATTGCCATACGTCCATTTGGCGTGGCCGGTTTGAATCCAGTGGTTGAGTAATTTTTCAATACTGGCAAAGCCAACCCCGAAGTGGATGGTGTAGACCAGAGCGCGTTCGCTGTTGACGTCGATACTGCCGCCGAGTTTTTCGATCTCGCCGGTGAGCCCCTGTTCCAGGGCTTCGTTGGGTTCCCGCAAGAACACCCGTATTGCCAGGTTGCCGCCGCGCTCTACCAGGGTAAACCGGCCCCTCGCCTCGGGGGTGAGCTCGACGCTGTCCAGGGCGGCAAGTCCGCTGACAAACAGGGGTGACTTCAGCAGTTTGTAGTGGTTTTCCTTTTCCAGCGGGGTTGCCAGTACCTGCTCAAAAATCGGCTGCCGATTGGCGGGGTGAATGCCGGCAAAGAGTTCCAGGCGGGTTTCGGTGGCGAGTGGAGGTGTGTCGGTCATGGAAAGCCAGTCTTGCAGCGCAAAAACGCTAATGATACCGGTTTTAAGCCCGTGCCGCATGGTAGTTGGCGGGGGCATCTGGCTATAATGGCCGACCAATAAAAACGCGCTGTGAAAGATTCGACGTGAACACCTGTCTTCGCTACATCGACACCTTTACCGAGCGGTTCGGGCGACTGCTGGCCTGGAGCGTGCCGCTAATGGTGGTGATTACCTCGGCAGTGGTGGTTTTGCGCTACGGCTTTGCTCTGGGGTTTACCGCCCTGCAGGAGTCCATCACCTATTTGCACGCAACGCTGTTTATGCTCGGTGCCGCGTTTACCCTCAAGCACGACCGCCATGTGCGAGTGGACATCTTCTACCAGTATTTTTCCCCCCGTCGGCGGGCCTGGGTGGACAGCGTTGGCACTATCGTATTCCTGTTCCCGCTGTGTGGTTTGATCTTGCTCAGCAGTTGGGATTTTGCTGCCAAGGCCTGGGCAATACGCGAAGCCTCGGTTGAGCCCGGTGGCATCCCTGCGGTCTTTCTGCTCAAGAGCCTAGTGCCGGTGATGGCGATCAATTTGGCTTTGCAGGCGGTGGCAGAGTTGCTGCGCAATCTGCGGGTATTGATGAGCGGCGAAGAAGTCGGCGAGGTCAACCCGTGATCGAGGCGATGCCGCTGCTGATGTTCCTGGTGATCTGCCTGGTGTTAATGCTGGGCTATCCGGTCGCCTTCAGCCTGGCGGGTACCGCAATGATTTTTGCCGGGCTGGGTATCAGCCTCGGTCATTTTGATCCCTCTTTTCTTAATGCCCTGCCCAACCGGCTGTTTGGCACCATTAACAACACCACGCTGATCGCGGTGCCTCTGTTTGTGTTTATGGGGGTGATGCTGGAACGAAGCCGCCTGGCCGAGGAGTTGCTTGGCAATATGGCGGCGCTGTTTGGTCGCCGCCGCGGTGGACTGGGTTTTTCGGTGGTGCTGGTGGGGATGCTGCTGGCGGCGAGCACGGGCATTGTCGGCGCCACCGTGGTAACCATGGGCCTGTTATCCCTGCCGACCATGCTGAAGCGGGGTTATGACGCCAAGCTGGCAACCGGTACGATCTGCGCAACCGGCACTCTGGGGCAGATTATTCCGCCGTCCATTGCGCTGGTCTTGCTTGGTGATACCCTGTCCAGCGCCTACCAGCAGGCGCAGTTGAAGATGGGAGTGTTTAGTCCCAAGACTCTGTCAGTGGGCGATCTTTTTGTGGGCGCGCTGATTCCCGGTCTGCTGTTGGTGGGGCTGTATCTGGCCTACCTGTTTTTTATCGCCGTTCGCCAGCCAGAGCGGGCGCCAGCGGCCGACGATATGACGCCACCGCCGCTCACCACCATTCTCCGGGGCCTGCTGCCGCCGGTGCTGTTGATTGTGATGGTGCTGGGGTCGATTTTATTGGGTGCGGCCACGCCCACCGAAGCGGCGGGGGTGGGGGCACTGGGTGCCACGCTGCTGGCGGCAAGCAAGGGCCGCCTCGACCGCGACAGGCTGGCTGAGGTTTCCCGGGAAACCCTGCTGGTGACCTGCATGGTGTTTATGATTCTGATCGGCGCCGCGGTGTTTTCCCTGGTGTTCCGGGGCTTCGGTGGCGACGAGCTTATCCATGCCTTTTTCAATGCCATGCCCGGGGGCGCGTTTACCGCCACGGTGCTGGTAATGGTGGTGATCTTCCTGCTTGGGTTTATTCTCGATTTTATCGAAATCACCTTCGTGGTGGTGCCCATTGTTGGGCCGATCCTGCTGATGATGGGGCTCGATCCCATTTGGTTGGGAATAATGATCGCGTTGAACTTGCAAACCTCATTTTTGACCCCACCATTCGGGTTCGCCCTGTTCTACCTGCGGGGTGTGGCGCCTCCCGGGGTGCGCACCGCGGATATTTACCGGGGGGTAATGCCGTTTATTGCCTTGCAGTTACTCATGTTGCTGCTGTTGGCAATTTGGCCTGGCCTGGCAACCTGGTTGCCGGCGCTGATAAAAAGTTGAGCCGTTTCACGGGGCTGGCTGAGCAGGCCCCAGTTTAGATTGACAATTCTAGACCCGTCTGGGAACTATAGCTCGCAGGGGCGCACTTTGAAGACCAGTAGTAGAGTGCGCAGTCTGAAAACCATTAATAAATACTAGCCAGTTGGCTTTATGGCGGCCATTGGTATTGAGGGAAAGAGTAATGAGCGATATTGACGATACCCCGAAACCGGGAGGCGAACTGGCACTTCAGGTTATCGCCATGCCCGCAGATACCAATGCCGATGGCGATATTTACGGCGGTTGGTTGATGTCCAAAATGGACATTGCTGCAGGTATGACTGCGAGCCGGCGGGCTGGTGGCCGTGTTGCCACGGTGGCGGTCGATGGCATGGCCTTTATGACCCCGGTGAATGTCGGGGCGGTAGTGACCTGCTACACCGATATTATTGAAGTGGGGCGCAGCTCTATTCGCGTCAATGTTGAAGTCTGGATTCTGGACTACGACGATATCGAGCCCGTGAAAGTCACCGAAGGCGAGTTTGTCTTTGTTGCAATCGACGACAACGGCCGCACCCGCTCGGTAGATTGATCTCCCGCCGTCCGGCGTTCGACGTGACGGCTTACAGATCCCTGGCGTTGATATACGCCTTCTCTGAAATGCGATGATAGTCCTTGGCGCCTTCCATAAAGGTTTTCCAGCTCTGGTAGACCTTATTGGTAAAGGCGTCGGTCTCGGCGAGTTCCGCAAGATAGTCATCTGAGGTTTTGTGCAGCGCGCGAATCACGTCGTCGGGTAGCGACTTGAGTTGAACGCCGTGCTTGCTGATCAGTTCTTTCAGTGCAGCGTTATTGCGTGCCGTATATTCGTCGAGCATATCGGCGTTGGCATAGCGGGCCGCAACTTCCACCATTTTTTGCAGATCTTCAGGGAGCGCCTCCCAGGCATCCTTGTTGATGACCAGTTCCAGGGTCGAGCCCGGTTCGTGCCAGCCCGGGTAGTAATAGTATTTCGCCACTTCCTGAAAACCAAAGGACATATCGTTGTAGGGCGCCACCCACTCGGTGGCGTCGATTACGCCGGTTTGCAGCGAGGTGTAGAGTTCGCCACCCGGCAGGGTGACCGCGGTGCCGCCCAGGCGGTTCCAGACTTCGCCTCCGGATCCGGGGATGCGCATTTTCAGACCTTTGATGTCCTCAATACTGTTGATCTCTTTGTTAAACCAGCCGGCCATCTGCACCCCGGTATTGCCGGCTGCCATGGGAACGAGGTTAAAGGGTGCATAGGCTTCGCGATAGAGTTCCATGCCGCCGCCGTGGTAAAGCCAGCCGTTCATTTCCTGGGCGTTCATACCAAAGGGCACGGTGGTGAAGAAGATGGAGGAGGGCA
>JBFEVY010000187.1:0-7067 GCA_041546665.1 Spongiibacteraceae bacterium
GGCTACACATCAGCGCTCCGACTGCCAGCCGCTTGCTACTGCTGGCAGGCACCCCCCTTACTGAGCCGATTGCCCAGTACGGGCCTTTTGTCATGAATACAAACGCAGAAATTGAACAGGCCCTGCGGGACTATCGAGATGGCACGTTAACTGCTACTAACGCCTAGTGAAAACGTAACATCGACGCGGGACTATCGCGATATTGCGTAAAATCAAATTCTCAGTGATCCTGTATAGGGTATAGTGAGAGCAGCATCCGACTTTTGGAGGAACACCTCATGGCAAACAGTATTTTGGTGCGCGACATCATGAAGACTCCGCCACCCTCGATCTCAGAGACGAAATCGCTGGGGGAGGTCATTGATGCCCTGATCCGCCACAATGTACTCGGCCTGCCGGTCGTCAACGAATACGGCGATATTGTCGGCTTTGTATCAGAACAGGATTGCATCCACTCAATGCTGGTCAGCAGCTACCACTGCGAAGGCGCACCCAGCGTACGCGACGTAATGCGTACCGAAGTCGTTACTGTCTCCCCGGACAAATCGATAGTCGATATCGCGGAAAGCATGAACCTGAACCGGCCGAAACAGTATCCGGTTGTTGATGACGGACGCCTCGTGGGTCTGGTCACTCGCACGGCAATCCTGAAATCGCTGTGGGAAAACCGTACCCATTGCGATATTCCCAATAAAATAGCCTGATGTACCGCGCGGGTAATGCCCGGTTGCCCAGCGCGCAGCAACGACGTTAAGGAACGACCTTGCCCCGATTGATACCCGCCCTTTTAGTAAGCGCGCTTTGTCTTCTCAGCGCCTGCAGTACAGGCAACTACGACAGTGAAAGGGAGTGGCGCCTGCGGGAATGCGAGAAAATTCTCGACGCGCGCGACAGAGAAAATTGTCGAACCGACACACCCCATTACGAAAAATAGTCCATACTTGCCCCAGTTATATTCACCGTCACACCGAATGGGGACTTCATGGCCAAGCAATACGATATCGTCGTTTACGGCGCCACCAGTTTTGTAGGGGAAATTCTCTGCGCTTATCTCGCTCAACACCGGGAAACCCCGGCAATTAGCTGGGCGATTGCCGGCAGATCACAAGCCCGCCTGGAAGACACCAAAGCCAAACTCAACCTCAAAGAGCAGAACATCCTGATCGCCGACGCCAGCGATGAGGCCGCGCTGCGAGAAATCTGCTCGCAAACCAAGGTGCTGATCACCACCGTTGGCCCTTACGCGCTCTACGGTGAGACGGTATTAAAAGTCTGCGCGGAAACCGGAACCGATTATTGCGACCTTACCGGAGAAGCCCAGTTTATCCGCAGGATGCTGGACCGCCACGAAAAAACTGCACAGCAATCCGGCGCCCGTATCGTCAACTGCTGCGGCTTCGACTCCATCCCGTCGGACCTTGGCGTGTACTACACACAACAACACAGCCTTAAAACTTTTAACGCTCCCTGTGAAGAAATCCACATGCGAGTCAAGGCGGCAAAGGGCGGTTTTTCCGGCGGCACCTACGCCAGTCTGCTAAACGTAGTGGAAGAGGGCGCCAAAGACCCTGCGCTGCGCAAGCAGATGTCCGACCCTTACCTGCTATGTCCGCCCGAGCAGCCTCGCCACCGCCAGCACAATAATGGTCTGGCGGAATACGACACCGCACGGAATACCTGGGACGCCCCCTTTGTGATGGCCGCCATCAATACACGGGTTGTGCAGCGCAGCAGCAGCTTGCTCAGCCCACTCTACGGCGACGGTTTCCGTTATGACGAAGCCATGCAGATGGGCGGCGGCCTCGGCGGTCGTTTAAAGGCCCTGGCCATGGGTGGCGGACTTGCGGGTTTCATGATCACCGCTTCCAACCGGCCCGGGCGCTGGCTCCTGAAAAAGGTTCTGCCCGCACCGGGCGAAGGCCCCAGCCCAGAAGAGCAGCGTAATGGCTTTTACGATCTGAGATTTTTTGGCCGCACCGCCAAAGGCGATAGCCTGACATGTAAGGTCACCGGCGACCGCGACCCCGGCTATGGCTCTACCGCAAAAATGCTTGGCCAGGCCGCCATATGCCTGGCCCGGGATATCTCCCATGAAGACAAGCCCGGCGGATTCTGGACCCCGGCGAGCTGTCTTGGCGATACACTGATCACGCGGCTTCGCGACTACGCCGGTTTGAACTTTGCCTCGGTCGACTAAGCTGTAGTCGGTAACCCATGGCAAAGTAAAGTGCGATCAAGCAACTCTTCGTTGGGTAATCAAGCGATGAAAGTCGACGACATCATGAGCACCCGTCTGGTCACGGTCGAAATGGATGACCGCCTGGAAACCGCGCTGCGCATTTTCAGTAATGCGCCACTACATCATCTACTGGTGATCGAAGAGGGGCGGCTGGTGGGGGTGGTATCTGATCGCGACCTGTTCCGCGCGCTCAGCCCTAATATCGACACCGCAGCGGAGACCGCCAAAGACCGGGCTACGCTGCACAAACATATCCATCAGATTATGTCCCGCGCGCCAGCCCGCTTATACAGTGGCGCAAGCCTCGACGAGGCCATCACCATTCTGGCGGAACACCCTATCTCCTGCATCCCCATAGTGAGCGCCGAGCAGCATCCCCTGGGCATTGTAAGCTTGTGAGATATCCTTCATGCAATCAGGAATCACCACCTACTCAGCGACGATTAACACCGAGGCGCAAATCTCGCAGCGTTAATCCTCAAAGATTTCGCTTTCCTCATCGCAGGCCCAAATCAGCGCCTCGTCTTTTTGAATAGGTGTGAAATGCTCAAGATCGACATTGGGGAGTTTGCGCCCAATCACCAGCGCAGTGCGCTGATACCAGGCCAGATCCGAGACCAGCGCGATGCGGGTAAGGCGGCTAAAGTGCTTGCTCAACAAACCCAGTTCACGCAGGAAGCCGCGCAGGGAAAACCCCTCAAAGGTCTCGATTTCAATATAAATTCCCAGCTTTCGCTCCGAGCCCACCTTGGCCTTGAATTCCTTTAGGGCCTCAGCAATATCAGTGTGGCCGACTTGCCCGCGCACGCGCACACCGATCACATGAGGCGAAGAAATTGGCAGTACTTCCAGCATCGAGACTCACTCCATCAGAACGACACGCCGACATGAACGCGTGACTTTTATTATAGAGGCACTGCGCGACTCCGGGTTCCGGTTATTGTGAAAAACACCGGATTAATGGTCGCGTCGCTCACGACCATCCCGAGGATCAATCAATGACACCACAGAAACCTCATCCTCGTGCGCCAGCGGTTTTTCGCCAACACGAGGTTGATTAACGCGCGTCACCGGCTCGGTGGGCTGGGCATCATCATGAATGGATTCTTTGAAACCACAGCGTACACACTCCCGCACCTGCTCAGTATCCGAGACGCGGTACAGTACTGTTTTATCCATCTCGGCGCACTTCGGGCAGACTGCCCCGGCGATGAAGCGCCGCGGACTATACTCAGTTGCCATCTCAGTTTTCTCCCACCGCAGAGGGTAGCGGCTCGATACCACTGTGGCGCAGCAGGGCATCGTTGGCCGGCTCACGCCCCCGGAAACGTCGGAACAATTCTGCGGGCTCTTCGGCACCCCCTTGCTCAAGAATCTCACTGCGGAACAAGGCGCCCACATCAGAGTTCATCACGCCGCGTTCTTCAAACAGGGAGAACGCATCCGCCGACAGCACCTCCGCCCATTTATAACTGTAGTAGCCAGCGGCATATCCGCCAGCAAAAATATGGCTGAAGCTATGCTGAAAGCGATTGAATTTCGGCGGCGTCCAGACCGACACCTGCTTGCGCACGCTGTCCATCAGCGCATCGATATCCGCCTCACTATTGATCTGGGTCTGCATATGCAAGCGGAAATCAAACAGCGCAAATTCAATTTGGCGCAACATCATCATGCCCGACTGGAAGTTTTTTGCCGCCAACAACTTGTCTAGCATATCCTCGGGCAAGGGCTCGCCGGTTTGATAATGTGCGGAGATATCCGGTATCACCGATTTTTCCCAGCACCAGTTCTCAAGGAACTGGCTTGGCAACTCCACCGCATCCCAGGCCACACCATTAATGCCAGAAACGCTCAGGCATTCAACCTGTGTCAGCATGTGATGTAAGCCGTGACCAAACTCGTGAAACAACGTGGTCACCTCATTATGGGTGAGTAGGGAAGGGCGCTCACTGCTTGGCGGAGTAAAATTGCACACCAGAAACGCCACGGGCTTCTGCAAACTGCCGTCATCCTTGCGCCGGCGCCCGCGGCAATCCGCCATCCACGCGCCACCGCGCTTGTTAGGCCGCGCATAAAGATCAAAATAGAATACCGCGAGACTTTCACCCGCCCGGGAAATCTCATAACACTGGGCATCTTTATGCCACAGATCGACATTGCTCAACGGGCGAATATCAATATCGAACAGGGTGCCCGCCACTTTGAACAAACCCTCGAGCACCTTGCTGACTGGAAAATACGGGCGCAGGGCCTCCTGCGAAATCGCGAAATGCGCTTCACGTTGTTTCTCGCTGTAAAATGGCACATCCCAGGCCTGCAACTCATCCAAGCCCTGCTCCGCCGCGTAGGCCTGCAGTTCAGCGTATTCTCCTTCGGCCACTTTGCGGCTTGCCGCTGCCAGATCTTCTAGAAAATCTATGACTTGCTGGGGCGATTCCGCCATTTTGCTCGCCAGGGAATCAGCGGCGTAGTTTTCGAAGCCCAGCAACTCCGCCAACTCCTGGCGCAGTTGCAATATTTCCACCATCAGCGGACCGTTATCCCATTTTCCGGCCTGCGGACCTTCTGACGACGCACGGGTAACATAGGCCTCATAGAGTTCGCGGCGCAGCGCGCGGTTTTCCGCATACTGCATCACTGGCAGGTAACTCGGGATATCCAGGCTGAGACGAAAGCCGGCTTTTTCTTTCGCAGCGGCCGCTTCACGGTAGTTGTCCAGTGCCGACTCCGGAACGCCGGCCAGCTCGGCGACATCGTCAATATACTTTTCCCAGCCGTCGGTCGCATCCAGCACATTATTAGAAAATGCCGTCGACAACGCGCTCAAACGCTGCTGAATATCGGCAAAGCGACTCGCGGCCTCCCCCTCCAAGGCCACCCCAGACAGGGTGAAATCACGCAGCAGGTGCTTAATCGCCTGCTGCCGGGGACGATCCAAGGCATCAAATTCGGCACTTTCCGACAAGGCCTTCACCCGCTCATACAAGGGGCGGTTTTGCCCCATCTCGCTGTTGTAGGCCGTCAGCAAAGGCAAACATTTACTGTACGCGTCACGCCAGGCGTCACCACTGAGTACCGAATGCAGGTGACTTAGCGGAGCCCAAAACTGCCCAATGCGATCGTTCACTTCTTCCAGCGGCGCCATCAGGTTCGCCCAGCTCGGTGGCGCATCGCTCTCCAGCAACGCCGCCACTGCCGCTCGGGATTCATTTAACAAGACATCACAGTCAGCGGGGTAGGACTCAGCGACCAGTTGCGAAAACGCAGGCAGATTGTGTTCGGCAGGCATAGGACTTTGACTCATTTCTCGGTTATGGCTTAGCTTAACAGATATGGGGTTACGCGGCCGTTTTCACAAGGCGCGAGTGTTGAGGAAATGAAATTTAAGTACGCCCCAATTACAATGCCCGCAACGCCACAATCCAGATGCCAAACCGAGGGGATGCCATGAGTTACCACGCCGAACGTTATGTACGCCGTTTTGAGGGCCACACACCAAAGTTAGGCAAAGGGGTGTTCATTGACCCCAGCGCGGTGGTGATCGGCGATGTGGAAATCGGCCAGGACAGCTCAATCTGGCCCAACACCACTGTGCGGGGAGATATGCACCGCATTCGCATCGGTGAACGCAGCAGCATTCAGGACAACAGCATCTTACATATTACCCACGCCGGCCCGTACAATCCCGACGGCTATCCCCTGACCATCGGCGACGACGTCACCGTGGCCCACAGCGTCACCCTGCATGGATGTCACATTGGCAGTCGAGTATTGATAGGAATGGGGAGTATTGTGATGGACGGCGCCGTTATTGAAGACAACGTCGTGGTGGGCGCCAACTCATTGGTCCCCCCTGGCAAAACGCTACAAAGCGGCTTCCTCTATGTGGGTAGCCCGGCAAAGCCGGTACGGGAACTCAGCCAAAAAGAGCTCGATTACTTCTGCTATAGCTCGGCAAATTATGCCCGGCTAAAGGACCGGCATATTACGGAGCTGTCGACAGATCAGCCCGCTGAATAATCCCCGTCAATAGAGGGCCGAGGTCAATCACCCCGGCCCTTAGCTTAGCCTTAGAACAATACCCGTTTACTTAATTGCCGATCGCCACACCATTGATCGAGCCACTCACCAGCACACTGACATCACCGCCTGATTCGGCGCGAACAGGAATACCGTCCCCCACCGACAGCCATTGAATATCATCAGTGCCATCATCCGCATCACTGAACTTGCAGGTCTCGAAGGTTCCCGCCGGTACGGTCACCACTTCTCGCCCGAGATACGTGCGGGTGAAGGTCCGGTCCCGAGTGTCCTGCTGAGGCGGAATGGGGAACCCACCACCACTAATCGTCGTTGTAACCGTTTGACTGCTGGTCACCGAGTAGCTGTCCCCAACTTCAAGATCCAGGCGATAGGGAATCGGCGGATCAAAACGGGTTGTGATTTGAGTGTCAAAACCGCCCGCAGAAGTTGATGTATCGGTCCCGAAGACCAGGATGCCAGTGCTGTTGTCATTGATTTTCGTATACGTGTACGACTCGCTTTCAGAATTAAAAGCGGGATCCGACGCCTCGCTCACCGTTGAGAACAAAATCTCGTTCACATCCGCAGTGCCATTAAAGGTCACCAAGCGATTAACAATTGATGTGGAGGTGAAATTGAAAACGGTCCCCGTCTCGCCATCCGTTGTTTGATAAGAGAACTCGTATTCATTGCCCACCGTATCAAACTGCGGGTTAAAACACGCAAGCGCATTACCAGCAACAGCTCCACCGTCATCTGTGGCTCCGCCATCATCGGTCGCACCGCCGTCATCCGTGGCACC
>JBFEVY010000022.1:0-20593 GCA_041546665.1 Spongiibacteraceae bacterium
CTGTCTTGGTAGGTCTTCTCGCCCCAACGTTCCTGGATCATTTTCTTGCTGAGGTTGCCACACACCGTATCGTGCCAACCAAAGCTGTCGTCAGTGATAGAGCAGAAAATCCGTCCCATATCGGAATACAGGCAATGGCCGCTGGTGAGTTTGAAGGTATGCTGACACTTCAGTGTATCCGGAGCGTTGTAACGCTCCAGCAGATCATTGGGGTTGTAAAACAGCATCCCCACATTGGCTCCGCCCTCAACGTCAATCAGGCGCAGGGTTTTGCCTTGTTTAACCCGCATGGACCAGTGGCAGCCACCGGGAATCGTATCGCTGTATAGGGCATCGCCCAGAATTGCATTTTTTTCCGTCATCTTTTTTCTCCTCAAGCCTTCGCCGCTGCGGCCGCAGGCTCGTTAACAAACAGATTAAATTCAGCGCGGCAGCGCCCTGCCATCCACTGGTTGATATCGTTGAGGTTACCAATCGGTTGATCGGTGTCGGGGTTAATAGCCTGGTAACCGTCGGGGCCAAACTCCGGAGTCAAGGTGGTAATTGCTTCGCCGCGCGCCAACTGGGCCTGCCATATCCAGCGCCACCACAATAAATGCCGCTCGAGGTCTTCGCGGTAGCGACTGCTCTGCGGCGCAGACACCTGTGGCCCCTGATCAAAACCGACCCGGCCGTGAATATGGTGAGCCCGCATCGCCACGCGCTGGATCAGTTCATATTCGGATTCACCCAGGCCCTCACACACCACACACCAGTGGCTGAAATCACAGGTCAGCGGCAGCGTGATTCTGTCCAGCAGCGCCTCCGCCATCCAGGGGCTATAAAGACTGCGGCCGCGGTGAGTTTCAAAACTGATACGCACTCCGTAGCGATCTGCCAGTTCCAGAGCTCGTTGAAAGAAAGCGTAGCTGCTTTCCAGCGACCAACGGTCACACCCACCCAGGCAGTTCACTAACACTGGCTGCAGCGGTGCAATCCGGCGCAATTGTTTGTCCAGGTCCACCAGATGTTCGGTCACCGACGCGGTGCGATCCGGCACATAGCTACCCGCAGTGCAGATCTCTGCGATATACGCCAGACCGCGTTGGTCCAGCGCTCGCGCGAAGGATTCAGTCACCTCGGCAGACTCCGGCACCGGCCCTTCCACGCCGTTAAACCCAGCCTCTGCAGCCTGACGACAGGCCACGTTTAGCGACGCTGCTTCACCGTTATCCGGGTGCCCCCACAGGGTTTTAAAGGTCAACAATTCCATCTCTCACCTACCCTACAAAGGCGTCAAAAATGACACGCCGGCGGCGCCGGTATTGGCGCCGCCCCCGATGTCATCGGTAGCCGCTGCCATCACTCGTGTGACCCGGTAGCGGAAAAAGTCGCGCAACTGAGTTGCAAAGGGCACTACCGCCGCCTTTGGCATTTCCGCGAGCATTTCTCGGTGCAGAGCTGGGAGTCGATACCAGGGCGCCATAGGCTGGCGATGATGGGCGTTGTGATAGGAAAAATTCAGTACCAGCAGATTCAGTACCGGCCAACGCTGACTGAGCAGGTTTGAGAAGGTATGCGCCTGCTCGTAATCTCCCTTGAAATAGCCGGCGGGAAAACGCGCGCTGTCGCGTACCGGGGATTCACTGCGCGGCTTGTCCAGGCCCGTCAACAGCAAATAACTGTGCTGAAAGGCATCCATAAAATTTAAAACGCTAACAAACACTACATAGGCAATGCCGTAGCCAAGCAAGACTGGCCAGCCGCCGATACTGCCCAGCAGCGTGAAGAAGGCCAGCCGCAACGCGGCTACTTTAAGCACGCGCTTGCGATAATGGCGGTAGGCGTGTTCGGTAAAGGGGCGCAGTATCACCAGCAGGTGCATCAACAAATCAATCGCAGGCAGGCAGCAGGCCTGCCCCGCTTCTACCGCCGCCCGCAAACCGGGCTGATGTTGTAACACTTGCCGATAATCCACTTCGACAATATCAGCCTGTTCAAAATGGTGGCGCAGGTGTTTGTCGCGAATTTTGGCGATATCGCCATAACAGGCGCCGGTTATCCAGGCCAACGTGCCTGCCAGTGGCAGGTGTCGTTCCCAGCCGCCTTGAAATAGCGAGCCGTGAACACATTCGTGAATCAGGTAAGCGGCAATGATCAGTACGTGGGCCAGCAGTAACACGCCTGCGACGTAGGCGATTCCGCTACTACACAAAAGAAAAAGAGCGAGGGGGTAACCCAGAAACACGTAGCCTAAGGCCAGCGTATTGAGCAGCACACCGTCACGGTGTCGGTACAGGCCGGCATAGGATTCTGCGAAAGAAGCAATGCCCTTGGATCCGTTCATTGTTAGCTCAGAAGGCGGGCCGTCCCGCTTTGAGATCTATCATTCGGGTCGTCCCGAATGGGGGTTAAACATAAAGGTCCTAAATCAACTTATCTAAACCATCAGAACATGTGGCTGTATTTCTCGATTTCCCACTGGCTCACAGAGAGATGATATTCATTCCACTCTTTGGTTTTGTAGTCAATAAACTCCTGGCGCAATTCCTTACCCAGTACGGCCTCAACCAGCGGATCCGCAGCGAAGGCTTCCACGGCACCGAACAGGTTCTGGGGAAGGAATTCAATACCGCGCTCGGTGCGCTCGGCTTCGCTCAGTTCGTAGAGGTTGTCTTCCTGGGGCATACCCGGGTCGATTTTTTCGCGCACCCCTTCCAGGCCCGCCGCTAATGCCAGCGTTGCCGCAAGATAGGGGTTCACCGCGCCATCCGCATTACGGGACTCACAGCGACCACCGCCCATCGGCACTCGAACACTGTTAGTGCGGTTGTTGGAACCGTAGGAGTTAAACACCGGCGCCCAACTGAAATAGCTCATTGCACCCTGGCGAACCAGGCGCTTATAACTGTTTACCGTGGGAGCAAACACCGCGCACAGTGCGGGGCCGTGCTTGAGAATACCACCAATAAAGTGATAACCGAGTTCGGTTAAACCCAGGCCGCGTGGATCATCCGCCGGATCACATTCAAACAGGTTGCTACCGCTTTCCAGGTCGTAAAGCGACATATTGAAGTGCGCACCGTTACCGGTTTTATCCGCAAAGGGCTTGGGCATCAGCGTGGCGATCAGACCTTCGTCCTTGGCGTAGCGCTTGGCCATCTCCCGGAAGAAGATAAAGCGGTCGGCACTGGTCAATGCGTCGGCATATTTAAAATCAAACTCAAACTGACCGTTGGCATCCTCGTGATCAAAGGAGTACAGATCCCAACCCAGATCATTGATGGTGGTTGCCACGCGATCCAGCCAGTTGAAGTTATCCATAAAGCCACGCAGGTCGTAACACGGCTTATTCAGCTTGTCGTCCGCGTGGGGCACCGACAAGGTACCGTTCTCCTCTTGCTTGAGCAGGAAAATTTCACACTCAATACCGAGATTAAAGCCCATACCCAGTTTTGCGGCTTCGGCCAATTGCTGCTTCAGCGCCACCCGGGTGCTCAGTGGATAGGGCTCCCCTTTAAAGGTGTTGTCCGCCGGCATCCAGGCAATTTCGGGCTGCCAGGGCAACTGGATGATATGGTTGATATCCGGTACCGAGGCGATCTCATCATCATTCGGCTTCTGACCGAGGCCGTCCAGCGCGTAGCCGGTATACAGCTCCGAACCTTTCACCATATTGTGAAGGTGATCAATCGGTACCACTTTACCCTTGGGAATGCCGTGGATATCCACGTAAGCCCCCATGCAGTATTTGATCCCCTTTGCCTTGAGATCATTTTCCAGCTTAGTGATATCTGGAAGGGGTTGGTGAGTAGTCATGCTTCAGTCTCCTTAAGACAGTTTTTCCTGATCGAAATAGGAATGTGCCAGAGGGGGTTCTTCCCTGAGACCTTTCTGTACAAGTTCGCTGAGATCCTCCACCAACCAGGAAAAGCCCTGTTGGCCTTTTTCCTCGGTCGCCAGTGAAGGTTTACCCGTTACACCGTTGGTGCTGGTGCGGTTCACCGGATGGGCAAACACCAGCCCATCGGTTCGGTCTTCGTCGTCGGCTTCATTCAGCCGGGAGGGGTCTACCATTTCCGGGGCCACCGCCATCATCAACGAGGTTTCGGCATCGTTAGCGTGCCAGTCGTCGCCATCGGCAAAATGAAACTCCCGTACCCGCTGACTGACCGTGGCGGAATTGATCACCGCCACCATCAGGTCATTGAATTCTGCCCGCAGCATTTCCAGTGCACAGCGCAGCGGCGCCGCATTGGTGACGTGGGTATTCACAATAAACAGTCGCCGAACACCACTGTGATAGGCCCAGCTGCCCGCCTCGAACATCACGTCGATCAGTGTTTTGGGAGACAGCGCAATGGTCCCGGGCCAACGGCGGCTATGGCCCAGCGAGCAACCGTAGGGCATGGTTGGCAGCATTGGCACACCGGTCTTTGCCGCTACCGCCTTGCAGAGCTTGTCGGCCAACACATAGTCCATTCCGCAGCCCATATGGGGGCCGTGCTGCTCGGTGGCGCCGATCGGCAAAATGGCCGCCGGCGTTTTCGCCAGCGCCGCGCCGACCTCGGGCCAGGGCATCTGCTCCCACAGCATGTTGCTCATACTTCGATGTCCTCAACCTCGTCGCCTACCCGCGCCATGCGGATCATTTTCAGCTTGTCGTCGGAAACATCATCGCCCTCTTCCGGCGGATGAATCAGCTCTTCGAGACGTTTTTTCGTGGCGAGAAATTCAGGAGAGATCAATTGATCGAAGTTGCGCGGCCGCGGCACGGGCACTTCGATCAGCTCGTCCACTTCTCCGGGATTCGCCTTTAACACCAGAATCCGGTCGGCCAGAAAAATCGCTTCGTCCAGGTCGTGGGTAATGAACAACACGGTGATATCAATGTTTTTCCAGATCTCCAGCAGATAGGACTGCATCTTGGCGCGGGTCTGGGCATCCAGCGCACCGAAGGGTTCGTCCATCAGCAGAATGCGCGGCTGCGCCGCCAGCGCGCGGGCAATGGCCACGCGCTGCTTCATCCCCCCGGAAAGTTGATCCGGGTAGGCGTCGGCAAATTTTTCAAGTCCGACCAGATCAATCCACTGCAGCGCCTCACTTTCAGCCTGCCGGGAAGGTGTACCCTGGTTACGCAGGCCGAACATTACGTTCTTCTTTACGGTCATCCAGGGAAACAGGGTGTAACCCTGAAACACCATGCCCCGCTCCGGGCCGGGGCCACTGACGGGTTTCCCGTCCAGTAGTACCTCACCTTTCGAGAGCTTTTCCAGGCCGGCGAGAATACGGATCAGCGTTGACTTACCGCAACCGGAAGGCCCAATGACGCAGACAAACTCGCGGCGGTGGGTTTTGAAATTAATATCCCGCAGCGCGGTGACCGGGCCCTGCGCGCTGTCGTAGGTTTTGTGCAAGCCGCTAACTTCCAGAACGACCTCACGTTCTTTGAGGCGCTCGAAGCGGGAGCGCACCTTTTCAGACTGTTCCAGGTAGCTGGGTAATTCAATATTCGTCATCAGCGCTTCCTCCCCTTTTCCCAGGGAAATATATGTTTACCGATTTGGGCGAGAATCAGGTCGGTCAGCAGACCAATAATGCCGATCATCATGATGGCGGCAAAAACATTGTCGAAGTTTTTGTAGCGCGCCTGCTGGGTAATAAACCAGGTAATACCCGAGCTGGTACCGATCAGTTCAGCGACGATCAGGTAGGTCCATGCCCATCCGAGCAGGATGCGCTGGTCTTTGTACAGTTCGGGCAAAATGCCGGGAATCACCACCTTAAACACCATCTGGATGCGGTCAACTCCAAGTGTTAGCGCCGCTTCGAGCAGTGAAATATCCAGCCGGCGTGTGGTATTTGCAACGACCAGAACCTGCTGAAAGAAGGTACCTATGAAAATGATGGCTATCTTGGGGCCGTCGTAAATCCCCAGTATGGCTACCGCCAATGCGCCAAACGCGGGCGCCGGCAGATAGCGAAAGAATTCAATAAAGGGTTCATTGAGCCGTGACACGGCAGTGTAAGTTCCGCAGAGAATGCCCAGGGGAACGCCAATAATGGATGACAGAACAAAGCCCCAGAAAATCACCTGGATACTGTGCCAGAGACTTTCGTGCAGCCATTGCTGGCTGCGCCGCTGGGGCTCCTCGGTAAACGCGGTATAAAAAGCGGTGGCCACTTCGTGCGGTGCCGGCAGGTAAATCGGGTTAACCGGCTCCCCTGCGGGCAGTTCAAGCCCCTCCGCCTGCATTTTCTCCACTTCTTCGAAGTAGCGTTCTTTGTCGATACGCATTCCTTCACGGAAGTACGAGACTCCCCCTGGAGAGCTGATTTGCATCTCCGGATGCCAGAGGAACGGCAGATAACTTACTGCCGCCCATATGAGCAGGGGAAGGATGAAAGACGCAACCGTCAACCCGCGGGTCCACGCGATGGGCAGAGGTTGACGAGGGGCAAGAATGTCCACGTTGGCCATTACAACTTCCTTAGCTTAATGCTTACTCAAGACCGAGAGTGATGCTGGGATCGATATAGCTATCGATATCCTGCGCGTCGGTGTACACCTCGTACTTCAGGTTAAAGTCGTCAGCAATCTTTGACGAACCGTACAGAGAGGTGAAACCGTCACCCTTTTTAAAGAAGGCCTTGGCTTCAGGTAAGGTAAGAATCTTGGTGCCGCTCAGGAAAGGCTTATAGGCTTCAGCCGACAGGCCAACGCGAGCAGCCATAATGGCAACCGCTTCATCCTGGGTTTTGGGGTCGTAGATGTAATCGACGATTTTGTACCAAACTTTGGTGATGGTCTCCCACTCTGCTTTGTGTGCCGCGAGGCTAGCAGGTGACACCGCCAGGACGTCATAAATCAGACCGGGCTCGTTTTTTGAAGTGTAGATTGGAGTGGAACCGGGAACCTGGCTCAACGCCTGGCCAGAGTTTGGCTGCCAAGCCACGATTGCATCCACATCGCCGGAAGCGAGAACCTGGGGGGTTTCGTTGGTTGGGACGTTAACCAACTCGACATCGGCTTCGCTCAAACCATTTTTTTCCAGCGCGTTTAACAGCAACAGGTGACCAACGAAGCCGATTTCAACACCGACCTTCTTGCCCTTGAGATCCTTCACAGAAGAAATCCCCGGGCCGCCCACAACCATATCGTTACCGTTACTGTAATCGTTAACGATGATCATCACATTTTTGCCACCGGTAGCGCCGGTAACCAGTGCGTCGCCATTGGTCATCGCCACAGCATCCAGCTGACCCGCCGCGAAGGCTTCCATAGAGGCCACGTAGTCAAACCACTCAAATTTGACGTCGACACCGGCGTCGGCAAACCAGCCTTTCTCAATGCCCACTTCCCAGGCTACCCAGCCAGGCCAGTCGCTGTAGCCGATTTTCAGAGGTTCAGCCAGTGCTGTCGCGCTTAGGCTCATGGTAAATGCCGCCAGGGAGCCGGCAATAAACTTCTTGAATGGAGCAAAAGAGGAGGTGGAGCTGGAGATTTTTTCGATCAGTTTTTTGCCTTTCATCGGTTTCTCCCGAGGTTACTAGAAATAAAAGTCAGAGATCATCGCAGCAATCTCCCGGGCTTTTATCCCTCCGTGTAACCTTCAGAAGAAGGTTGGAAGCTCTCGGACCAGTCACTCAAAACCGCTGAGTCGGAACCCTAGCTCCCTATTTGAAAGCAAATTGTAAGTTGTTGAATGCCATCATTGTGCAATGATCTCTTCACACTAACGGTGCTGCAATGAGCGTGCCAGCCCCAAAAAAGATCATGAAATGGCATTTAATTTTTAAAAAACAATACGTTATGTATACATTCGACCTACGTCTAAATATGCCCAAAATTGGGCATTTATTAAGAACACGCCCCACAAACGAGCAATATCGAGACGGCAAATTTATCAAAGTGAGAACTAGGCATTCCGCCCTGTATGGCGTCAGCTCGATACAGGTGCCCCGCCGCCCCGATATTTGACCGGCCTAGCTTTCCCGCGAGTTATAAATCACCCCGCCGTTCTGGGCATAAGCGCGCAGCACCTCCGCCGCTTCATCGGCCAAGATACCTGTCGTCACAGCGATGCCCCGCTCCTTCAGCGCCGCAACCCAGCCCGCCGGCTTTGGCCCCTCGTCAAAGCCAATCGCCCTTGCATCGGCATCGCCGGCGCCAGTCACAACATGTCGTACACCCGACCAAGGAATGGCCCCGAAGCACATGGCACAGGGCTCTGTGCTGCATACTAACTCCAGCGCAACGCGGTCGGCACCGAGGTCATACCGCCCAAGTTGACGCTGAGCCAGCGCAATGGCAACCATCTCTGCGTGCAATATCGACAGCTTCTGTGACGCAACAAGATTCACGCCCAACGACACCAGCCGGCCTGATTCCGCCTCGAATACCGCCGCTGCAAAAGGCCCGCCTGTCGCTTCTTCAACATTGCGTTTGGAAGCGCCGATAACAAAGCGCATTCGGTCACAAAGGTGCGGTGTTAGAACATAATTTGACGCGTAGTTACTTACCCAGGCTGGTACCGTAAAATCAACATGCTTGGCTTGAGTAAACATAAATGCTCTCGCAGCAGTAATTTAATAATAGCCTTACCGCAATTGTACGCCTCTGGCTAGAAACATCGAAGCGCATAACCCCTTCTTGCAGCGATGTCTCACGCTATTACTTCGACTTCAAAACCGGGGGAATGGATCATCGCTTCGGCCAACCGCCGCGCTTCGCCATCTCCGCGTCCATCATGCGCACAAGATTATCAATCTGCGGCTGCGGAATGCCGTTGGCTTTAAGCCCGGCAATATATTCCTCTCGCGTTGGCTTGGCGGGATTCGCTGCGCGGCGCTGCACTTCGTCGTCACCATATGCAGACACATCCATTCCTTGCGCCATCGCAATTCGGCGTTTTTCCTGAGGGGAAGTCTGCTCGTCATACAGACCGAGGTACATATCAACCATGGTCTGATCACCGTGCCACTGAACTTTCAGATAGTCCTCAAAGTCAGATCGCATTCGGTCGGCATCGTTTTCCAGTGCTTGAGTGGCTTTGGCTGCATTAGCCAAGACATTTTCTAACATACGCTGCTCACCACAGGCGAGCACGGCGGGTTTGCATATTGGCTTGCAAATCTGAGAAAGCCCCGAAATCGCACAGCCACAATCACAGCTCGGCACACCGTTGATGGGGCGGGCCGGGAAGCTGCCACCGTTGCCAGAATTTCCCGTCGGAGCGTTCGCACTGGCAATCTCACCAAGGTCGAAATTTTTCAACGCGGGAAAGGCTTCGTACAGATCCTGCACATCGGATCCAGAAGGGTCCGCAGAGAAACTGGTAACCAGGGGATCTCCCTCCCAGGGTGCAGTAATCGCGAAACGGCCACTCAGGCTGCGGTGCACAGGCAAAGCGTAGTCGGGATCCGCTTCACTGAAGGTCACCCGCGACATATCGGTAAGATCCGCCTGAAACGACCCGCGCATAATAAACGGCGTGAACTCTTCAATGGTGACGCGTCCCGATTGACGGTATTCCCTCCCCCGACCAGGGATCGCGTCGCGAGGGCCCAGGGCCTGGTAATTGCCCTTGCCCGCGCCGCCGTTTACTACTATCGCCGCATTCGAAAAGCTACCTTTAAACCCATATTCAATGGCAGGAATAGTAATAACCACCGAGGAACCTTCCATATCCCTCGACCGCTCCATCGCCGCCCTCCAGTCATTATCCGTACTGAAAACACCGTTATCTGCGATGGCGCTCAACTGGCTCATAAACTGACCCAAACCACCACCCGAGCCGACGGTCGCACTCATATCTCCCAAAGTACCTGGCGTCAATGAAAGCTGGATAGACGTGATTGGCCCACACCCAGTGGCACCAAAGGGTTTAGCACATTTGGGACGATTGCGCTCCCAGTTAACGTGGGCACTGGCTGGCGTTCGATTAGAGAGCGACTTCAGGGCATCACGCACATCCTCTCGCGCCGCCGCACGTGTGGCATCTCCTGGCTTGGGTTTGCTTTTCGGCTTACTCGCCGCCTTCTGAGGGTCCGGCTCGGTCAGATTTGTATCCCAAAAATCAGAGGAGATATCGAGCAAAATTTCCTGGCGCGGCGTAGAAACCGGATTATCACCCATATTCGCAATGACAAAGGTCTGGGCACTACCACCTGTTATGCCAAATCGCCACCGTGCGATATAGCCCCCACCGGATGGCGACGGCGCCACCACCGGACTGGCCACCTGCGCCCCACCCGCCGCACCGATGCGCAAAGCCCGCAACGGCTCAACACGCTCATTAAGAGTCTGAATAGTCACATAGGCTTTGCCCTCACCAAACACCTTTACCTTAAAGCAACGCGATGCGTTCGGTTCGAGCTTGACGACCTCGCCCGCGGCAATCTGGGTTGCGGTAAGGTTGACATCAAAGGGGCAGCCCCCATAAACGTATTTCAACCAGCCCTTCTTTGCAGCGGAAACGTCCCCACTAAACTCAGCGGCCATTCGCGCAGGATAATATTCAGCGAAGGAGGAGATAAAATTTGCATAGAGCCTGCTAAAACTCAGCCCGGTACTGCGACGCAGCCCCCCATCCACCCACTTAAGATCATTGGCTTTCGAGCCCTTTTGGCTTGGGTAAGGTAGCTCAAGCAAATCGACCAGGTAGCGATAGTCGGGATCAATCGGCGTCATACCCGGACGCTGATTCTTCTTCGACGCGGCGTAATACTCTCCAACATAGCGCCAAAACGATGAAGTGCGATAGTCCTCTGAAATGCCGGGGCTCTCATCCACATTCGTAATGGACTTGTAGTAGGGGCGCCCGCCAATTCGAAAGTCTTCGCCCGTGCCGGCATGAATATCGACCCCTTCGAATTCCCTGGCGATGAACATGCCTACGGCCTGAGCTTGCCCCTCCATAATCCAGTTCGCGGGATCAGCATCATAGTATTTTTGATAGGCCCGCTGGACCGCGTGAAACAACTCATGAGCGAGATTATCGTAAGCATCCGGCAGAGGCTTGCCCGACGCCCTTATATTCCGCGACTGATCCACCCTCATCCATACGGTGAGATCCTCCTCGTGCTTAACCGCTGCGGACTTTAGATTATCGTCGTAATCGAAGAAATGAATCAGATACGCATCGCCGCCGTCCCGCCCCTCTACCATAGGTAACGGTGGCGCTTTAAAGCCCATACTTTCATACCGTGCAGCGACTTTAGTCAGGTATTTTTCGTACAGCTTAATCGTCTTGAGTTCTTCCTCCGAATAGTCGTCGCTGCTTTGCAGCGCCAAAGGAATCGCTGATTTTGGATTTGTGCTTTCGAATTTGAACTGTTTAGTTGGCCACGTAGCCGCGTTTGAAAATACTGACAGCGACACCATCATCAGGCATCGCAAAAGGAATTGGACCACCCTTCCTATAGGCACCATGTTCACCCCGCACTCCGTTCGCTTTGGTATGGCCGAAAGTGTAGGTAGCCCACCCGGCGCTGTCTATGCAGTGATACCTTTTGGGCACCGCTTCTCACGATACACCCCAATAATGTGACCGAATCGACGAAATACCAGTAGGCAAGACAAAACCGTCCGAGAAGCGATGGAACAGCTAGCGACAATCAGACTGAGACGCCGAATCCGCAGCGAGTTGCTGGCGCTTTTGCTCATTTCGAAACGGGCTCCAGTAGCGCGCTGCCCCGCGCCAATTCCCGTCAACGCACTGAGCAACTACCCCGTCCCGTTGCCCCACCCACCGGTTGAGAATACGAACCGCACATTGGATATTGACGGCGGGATCGTGTAACTCCATCTCATCGTCAATGCCGCATCCGTAACCGTTGGCGCTTTCCTTGGAAAGCTGCAGAAGCCCCCGGCTTACCACCGGACTTCCCTGTGCATCATTAAAACTCTCCGTATAACTCACACTGGGATCTTGATTGCTTTCAAAGCGTGCGAGCCGGGAGAGCAAATACACCCAAAAGGCCCTGCGGCTCTCCGGGTTGAGACTGTCGTAGCGGGGGCAATACTCGGTGATATCCACAGGAGTTTGGTTTAATAGCTGAGCGCCAAATTCGTCAACTGCAATATGGGTGAGCTCGGTCCACTTTTTTCCATCCGGCTTTTGGTCCCAATCCGCAGGGGGATAGCTTAGGGCTGTCGGACTGACATCGCGTTCAATTGGATCACTATCGGTGACTCCGGCACCCCCTCCCGACTCGCTGCCACTATAGTTCTTCGCGCATCCCGAAATTAACAGGGTTACTCCAAGCGCGAGCACATTTATTATTTTCATATTAACCCCAATAGTAATCCAAGGCGAAAAACTTAATATTTCATCTCCGACATATCATCAAATATTATTTATTTTACTCTGACCCTAATTTTCACTATAGAAAGCATCCTTTCCACCGGCCAATACGACAACCAACAACATGACATCCATTACAATCCCTGCCACTGCCATAGGAATGTGAGCAAATAAAAACCCGCTTTCAGATTGAGAATAAATTACAGATTGAATTATTGCCCAACAAATTGATCCACACACAACATAATAAAAAAATTTGATCGCATATTTTTTTGTCATTAGTAAAAATACGCCAGAAAGGAAATACAGCGCGGCTAAAACCAATGAAACAAAGCCAATAGCGAATGCCCAAGTACGATACCAGTCAGGAATATTTAACTCCTTCTCCATCGACTCAAATACGTTTGACATTTCGATGACTTTCGCCTCTCCTGGCGCCCCTTCCGTTTCAATTTTCCAGATTATTTTTGAGCTCGAGTCATCATCCGAAATTGTCACCGCCCCCATATTCGCCATCATTTCCTTCTGCATTTCAATCATTGAAGGCATCACCATCTTCTGAGCTCCGGCCAATACGCCAAATCCTCCAAAGATAATCGCGAGCACACCGACTATTGTTGCCCATGTTGGTCGTTTCATTTACTACCTCAGTAATCCATTACCAATCCAAGACAGCGCTGGGAATTGTTGTATTAGCCAAATCCTAACCCAGACAATACCACTGCAATCAATATTATGACGAGAAATGCCATCGCGTACATCGCAATAAATTGGAATGCGATCGCACTAGCACCCAGGGCAGCAGCCCCACCTGCCACTCTTAAATTTTCATTGCTTATCTGAGAGTAGGCAGCAAGTATTAAAGCCAAGCCACCAAGGACTGCCGTAGTGACATCAACGACTTTATCGGTATCCCACTTAGCAGTGTAAGTCTCATTGACCGATTCTTTACCTTTCAGAGCGTCAATCGCCGCCGATCGGATTGACGCGACCTTTTGCGCAACAACTGTTTCTACAGTGGGCTGGGGAGAAAATGGACCCGCCCAGAAATGAATGAGTGCCAGAAGCAAAGCGAGCGAGCCTGCGAGTATGCCAATGACTCCATATTTTGACTTTTGCATTTATCCTCCCTGTTTTTCTAACACCAATGCAGAGCACAGGCCCTGGCCTTCCCCCTACATTTTTCAGCTGTCGACTTCGTACCCTTGTTGTCTATTCTAGCCTGGATACACATAAATATAAGCTAGCAGGCCAGCAAACCATGGTCCCGACCACAATGTAAAAAAGCCAATTATGTACAAAATACCTTCAATACCCCTGGTAGAAAACAAGTAATACGGAAAGGCGATTGGCCAAAATACATACATTAAAAATCCGAAATCATAAGGTTTGCTATTGTGCCTTTCCCTTGAGTCCTGGATTGCCCAAAAAATACTCAGAAGAACAAAGATTATTCCCCATATCGTTTGAGTCTTTTCGGTAATAAATTCACCTTTCCCATTAAGGCCAAACTCAACGAAACCTATAGCAATCGAGAGTACCGAAATGGTCACGAGAATTTGATTTTTAACTTGCATGATAACTGTTAGCATCCATATACAAGATAAAGCGCCTCAATCAGACGCGACGCTTTGTCGTATTTTTTAGAAAAATAGAGGTGAGGCCACTAGCCTTTTGAATTTCCATTACCTTCCCTGTAATCACTTTTGATTGTCTCCCAAGAATAGGGGCAATCTGTCCTATGAATGCTGTTCGAACCATCAATATAGCGAATACAGCAGCCAAATACAGCCCTATCAGCCAAAGTAAGAACGCCTTTGGCCAATCATGGGGTAGCGCGATAGGCGACGAGGTGAACGTCACTGCGGAGGAAGGTAATGCCGCGCCCTTACGGCGCGGCACATTTACGAAGCTACTGCCAGTTGTAGCTTAGTTGCATACCAATAATTCGAGGCTCTGAATAGATCGAGCTTCTAAAGTAGGTCAGGTTCCACTGGTTGCTGTTGGAGATACGATACACTTCATTTGTCAGGTTGCTGCCGTAAAGCTGCATACTGAACGAGGAACCGAGGATATCGCTCCAGCTTACACTGCCGTTAACCAGACCAAAGGATGGCAGCCAGGCGCCGGGCTCGTCGCGGGCGAGGGTTGTCTGCGCGCTGTACTGTTCGTCTACCCAAACATAGGTAAGTGACGCCGCAAGCACACCCAGGCGTTGATCCATAGGCAGGCGGTATCTGGCCGAGAGGCTGTATTGATTTTCCGGTGTGGTCTGGAATGGCAAACAGCTCAGTTCCAGCACGCTCCCCCTGGACAGCAGCTCACCGCTACAATCGTGCTGGGGTGTCGCACCACCGAACAGGAGATCGTATTTTTCATATTCGGCGCGGGTGTAGCCGTAGGTGCCGACCAGGGTCAGCCCTTCGGAAACCTGCGCAGTGATGTCAATTTCAAAACCCGCTACCCAGGCCTCACCCACGTTAAACACGGCCTGGCCGAGCTGTGGTACCGGGCTGGGGTTGCTGGAATCGATATAGGAATCCGGCGCGGCCTTTTGCAGGTCGGTGTAATCGGTGTAGTAAATTGCACTGTTAATACGCAGCGGCACTCGTCCCAATTCAAAGTCGGACTTCTGCCCTATCTCGTAATTGGTGACAAATTCCGGATCGTAAGTGTAGTGCTCAGGGTTTACCGCTATCGGCGCGATGCCCCCGGTTTTGTAGCCGCGACTGATCTTGCCGTAAAGCAGGTGGGTGTCGAATTTATAATCCAGGCCTGCGGTGTAGGTTACCTCTGAGCTCTCCACTTCGGCATCGAAGGACTTGGTAACCAGCGGGATCAAACCCGAGGCGATCTGGTCGATAGACGCCGAGCCGGAGGTTTTGTCCTTGGTATAGCGCGCCCCCACAGTCAGGCTGAGACCGGCAAGCTCACTAAAATGCGTGCCGAAATCGTAGGTTCCCTGAGCGAAAGCAGCGAGTGAGCGCTTGGACTGCTCGTAGATCTGCGTCACGTCAACAAACATCAGCGACTTGGCGATAATCGTCCCCTCCGCTTCGGTTTCCTCGTAATAGCCGCCCACCACAAAATCCAGCGCGTCATCCAGCATCCCCCCCTGCAACTGCAGTTCTTCGGTAAGGGTGGTGATATCGGAGTTATCGACATCGTCCGGGTTGATAAACTCATTGAGCCCCGCCCGCGAGCCGTCCAGATCCCAACGGTAGGAATGCTGGAAGGTGGAGTAGCTGACAATATTGCGCACCGTCCAGTCGTTCTCGAAGGTAATCCTGAAGTTATCGAGTACCGTGCCACTTTTTAGAATATCGTTGGGGTCGCCGCTGAGCTGCACCCGGCGATTCCCCCGTGCGGCCTGCTCGTCCAGAATATCCTGACCGCAGTTTGTCGACGGGCCATAAATATTGAGCAGCAAACAACCCGCGTTTACGAGCTGGGCCAAGTCCAGGCCAGGAATAATCTGGAACAAGTCCCCCGCCCCAATCGCCGCGGGTATGGCCTGATTCAATCCCTCCCGGTTGATCTCTTCAATCACCGTGGCTGTGCCGTTATCCTGGCTGTCGGAGTAATACGCCATCAGGTAGTTTTCGATGCCGTCTGTAGGCTTCCACAACAAACCCATCCGCGCCGTCCAGTAGTCTTTGCTGTCGTAATCCTTGCCGGTGACCACGTCTTTGGTAAAGCCGTCGCGCTGATAAATCTGGCCACCAAAACGGGCGGACAGCGTATCGGCTATCAACGGCACATTGAACACCGCCTCCACGCTTTGCCCTGAACCGCCACCATCAAGTTTATTGCCGCCAATACTAAAGGAAGCCGAGGCGACATCCTCCGGCTTGTGAGGCTCCAGCAGCAGCGCGCCACCGGTAGTATTTCTACCAAACAGGGTTCCCTGGGAACCTTTGAGGATTTGCACATTGGCCAGGTCAAAGAACTTTCCTGCACCGCCCTGATAGTTGGCCACCGGGTCTGAAGGCATGGCGACCTCGCCGAGGTATATCACCACACCGGGGCTGGCACCAAACTGCGCACCCTGGCCGCGAATAGTGGGCGATTCGGTATTGCGCATCTGGCTATTGGTCCCCACCACCAGCGATGGCACCCGCCCCTGCAGGTCCTGTGGGCTGTTGATCTGATCGCGTTTGATATCATCGGCACTCAGGGCCGAGATGGCTATGGGCACATCCTGCAGGTTCTCAGAGGTTCTGCGGGCGGTCACCACCACCTCCTCAAGGGTATTGCTTCTGGCGGCCTGGCGCTGCTCAGTCTTGGCAGCAGCGGTTTGCGTTTGCACGCTGGCGGTTTGATCTTGGGCGCTGACGGCATCGCTTTGCGCAAAGGCCGGCAAGCCACACACCGGCAACAGGGTGGCTAGGGCAGTACATGTGATGGCGCGGGTTTTCATTGTTGACTCCCTATTAGAATTATTAAGAGCACCGGGGCCGCTGCGCTATATGCCTGCCAGATAGAATCCGACGAGCAGCGCGAACAGTACCAATAGCCAGGCAACCGTAGTGCGCTTAAGCCACACCGGGGCGTGGCGAACTTCCATGAAATAGCTAACGACAAACTGGACTTTTACCGCGGCGATTAACAACACCGACAAGGTCACCGCGGTATTAATCCGGTATTCCGCGTGGCCACCCCCGCTAATCCACCAGGAGGCAACGGTGATCACCGTCAGAAAGGCCCATACATAGGTGAGCGGATTGCGTAGATAAGCGGTCACGTCTTCACCTCATCAAATAAAACAGCGCGAACAGCACCAGCCACAGTAAATCGACCATATGCCAGTACACCGCGCCGGTTTCCACAAACTGGATATTGGGCGCCTTGCTAATGCGCACGTCGCGCAGCACAAACACCAGAATCACCAAGCCCAGCACAACGTGCAGCAGATGCAGCCCGGTCATCAGGTAGTAGTACAGAAAAAACAGATTCTCGCCCGGGGTGTGCCCGGCACCGAGCTTGGGCAACCACTCGACCATCTTCAGCATGGGGAAGGCCAGGCCAAAACCCAGTGCCAACAGCAAAAGCCGCTGCGCATCGCGACGCTTTCCCGCCCGGGTGGCCTCGGTACCCAGCGCCACAAACAATGAGCTGGTCAGCAGGATTACCGTGTTGATCACGCCAATGCCTTGGCTCAGGTGCTGCTGGCTCTCTAAAAAAAGCGCCTGATTCTGGCCGCGATAGACCATGTAAAAAACAAAGTAGACACCGAAGATCACCAGATCGCCGATGATAAAAAACCACATGCTGTTCTCGCCGGGCACTCGCCCGGTACTGGCATCTTGCTGGCGATCACTGCCTATGGGCTTGGTTACCGTCGTCATATCAGTTCTCCCCTGCCCGCATCAGGAAAATGCAGCCTTCGGTTCCGGCCACGAGGGAATGCGCTCGTCTTCGGGCTGCTTCTTGATAGCCTGAAACACGCAGACATAAATAATGAATTGCCAGGGCACGTAGATCACCATATTGAACCAGAACGCCAACAGCCCATCCCAGGCAAAGGGGCCGGTTTTGGTAATCCACACCGTGGCGGCAAACAATTCAGTGGCGTACTGCCACACGGTGTAATAGCCGAGCCACTTGGGCAAAATTTCATTTTTATCGAGGATAATCGCCAGGCTGAGCATGCCCCAGTTCAGGCAGAAACAACCGAGGGAGCCGATAAACGAGAGGTAGCCAAAGTCGTACAACATGGCCAGAATCTGCGGGTCGTAACCGGGCCGAAATGCCCCCAAACCAAAACAGAACATGGGGAACAAACAACCCACAATCGCGCCGACAATCGAACCCGCCAGAAACGCAAAGCGAAACACCGGGCTGACCGACATGCGTCGCATTTGCACCATATAACAGGCATTGCCCACCGCAGAGAGGCCGATAGCTACAATAAGAATGGAACTGGCAATCAACAGATTTGGCGACTGCATAAACGCCACAATCTCCGCCAGGTCACTGTCTGGCGAGCGCGGAGGCATCATATAACTCAGCGGTACAAACACCAGGCCGAACAGGCTGTAAAACACCGGCACCGACCAGAAGCAGAGATACTGATCCAGCTTTTTACTCTTGTACCAGGGTCGCCCGGTCTGGGATTCTGCCGTTATCGGGGAGACAGCAAACTCGCTCACGGTGCCACTCCTTCGGCCTCTACCTGCCGGTTTACCACCTTCAACAACACCAGAAACATCACCGCCACGTAGACCGCAAACGTCAATAAGCGCAGGGAAAATGACAAGCTGCCATCCCAGGCCAACGGCCCGGTTTTATAGAGCACGGCAAAAGCACCGGGCACCATCAGCACCGCGGTCGCGATATTAAAGTGGGCCACCCAGCGCGGGAAAACCGGATCAGGGCGGGCATCCAGATATATGCTCATCGCCAGGCACAGGTTCTGAATCACAATCAGACCGGCGGGCGTGATAAAGAAAAACCACGCCATATCATTCAGCAGGCTCAGCAGTTGCGGGTCGCGATCCGGGCGGAACACCGCCACACCCCAGCAGTAATCGGCAAGGATAAAGGCCGTCAGGCCAATGCCCACCGCCACAATATAAGAATACGCAAACACCGGGCTGGAATTGCCCACCCGCAACATCTGCACTGCAATCGCCGCAAAAAACGGTACCAGCGTCGCCCCAATCAAATTACAAAAGACCACCACGCCAAGTATCGACGCGCTGTTCGCCTGAAAGAAGGCCGCGACCTCCTCCGGTGTCATCGTCGGTGACATCGGCGGCGAAAAACCGGGGAACAGCCAATACGCAAGCAGAAACAAAATGCCCGCCACCGGCGTAAGCCAAAGCAATAAAAGCTGACCGCGTGTACTCATAGGATATCCGCTGTGTTGAACCGGGCCGCATCCGCCGGCGTATACGCCCGGCACACTTCGCGACCATCATTTATTGTTATGTTGTATTCACCTGCTGCCGCAGGCCTCACCTGAGGCCAGGCTTATTTATTGCGGGGTGACATCGACTATTGTTATTTCATCACTCCGCACAGCTCTCAACTACCGTCCATAGAGCTGCATTAGCACCCGCCGCTTCGCATCATTGAAACGCTACTGGAACGAACCGTACCAGTAACTTATAACACAGGGCATTGTGGTACACAATAGTTCATAACCTGTGTAATTTCCCCAGCTACGCCCCGCCGCATTGCCGCCCCGTATACCGGCAACGTATGATTCGGGCGAGATTTTCAGGAAACCCGCAAGCCAGCATCATGAGTGAGCCCAAAGCCCAACCCCAACGCTACGCCACCGCGACCAACCCCAGAGCGCTCGAAAAACGCAAGGCGCTCAGGCAAGCCCTGCTGACCCTGCTTGATGAGAAACCCTTTGAAGCAATCACTATTCCCGATATCACCAAAGCCGCTGGCGCGGGCTACACCACCTTCTACCGCCACTACCCCGGCAAGGATGAATTACTGGAAGACGTCGCCACCGACGAGATCAACAAACTGATCGAGATGGTGCTGCCCATACTCGGCTCTGGGCAGGACGACACCGCGCGCATGGACGCCGCACTGACCTTTTGTGGCTATATCAACGAACACCGCGCCTCTTGGTCTACCCTGCTCACCGGCGGCGCCTCAAACAAACTGCGGGCGCAATTCATTCAGACGGCAAGGGAAATACAAATCCCCCAGCCCCAGGGGCAATGGCTGCCCGTCGACGCGGGCGTAATCTTTGGGGTAAGCAGCACCATTGAGCTTCTATCCTGGTGGTTAATGCAGGAACAGCCTATCTCCGCACAGGAGTTTGCGAAGATTTATCAGCATCTAGTGATTACGCCGTTGTGTAGTTAGGGGCGGAAAACTGGCACTTATTCAACGCTCATAGCGCCGCAGACGATGGCGACAATAGTCACAAAGCGGACAGTCAGAGCGGAGAAATTCTGCAGCTTCAACGCCGCCAACACGCGCAGCTTTGCTGTGGAGCCCCAGGCGCAACGAAAAAGCTGTCGCAGTGCTTGGCCTTGTTAGGGCTTTTGGTATATAGTTGTACGGCATTTCCGTACACAAAGGTGGCCTTATGGACACAATTAGCGTAAACAAATTTAGAGACAACCTGAAAAGCGTTGTAGAACAGGTAGTTAGCCGACATGAGCCGCTCAAAGTTACTCGGCGAGCTGGTGAAGCATTTGTTGTAATGAGCGCCGATGACTGGGAGCGAGAGCAGGAAACCCTGTACGTACTTCAAAGCAAAAACCTCATGCAGCAAATTACCGATTCCATTGAAACCCACACCAGCGGGCAAGGCTACAAACCGACTGAAGAGC
>JBFEVY010000116.1:0-9789 GCA_041546665.1 Spongiibacteraceae bacterium
AAAGTGGACAAAGTCCGAAACGATTTCGCGGCCGGTGGATTTTGCGGTCAGGCGAAGATGACCGAATACCACGACTTTATTGTCCTGGCAGACGAAATCATCGGCTTCGAAAACATGGATGTCGACAGAGGACAATACCGTTTCGAAGAAGCTTCTGCATTCACCTTTGCCGTCGTAGTGCCCCGCATAGGGGATGGTTGACGGGCCGTAGAAGTCAATAATCGCGTTTTCCGCCAGCAGCTCCATGATGCCATCGACATCGTGGTTGCCAAAGCGCACAAAAATTTCCTGGGTCAATTCGAGGTTCGTCATGGTTTCTCCTTATTCTTCCGGTGCGATTTCAAAAGTGATGTCACCCTGGCTGGCGCGCAGCGAGGTTTGGCAGAGCAGACGACTTTTCGGTGTTTGATGCATTAAACCTTCGAGTACGTCACGCTCGGTGTAATCCATTTCTTGCAGCAGCTCTGCGCCGTTTAGTACATAGACATGACAGGTGGCACAGGAACAGGCGCCGCCACAAATGCCGTCGATTTTCAAACGGTCTACAAGGTCTTCGTACAGGTCCTGTAGCGACGACAATTCGTAGTGACTGGTATCTCCTTCGCGATCAATAACAGCTACCCGCATTGCTCGTCTCCCAAATACAAGTCGGCAAACCGCGGTGTTTGATCGGTCTGGGATTTTGACAGGGCAGCGCCGATATCACTGGTGGTATACATCCCGGCATTCCAGGTGGCGGAGGCCTTGAGCGATGCGTCGAAGTGGAGGTTGCGGCAAGCGGAAATGGTTTCTTTCAAACCGGCGAGCGCCAGTGGTGACATAGACGCCAAGTGCTTGGCAATAATCTCAGCCCGCGCAACCATGTCCTGGCGACTCGCAAGAACTTCTGTGATTAAACCCGAGGTGTACGCCCGCTCGGCATCGATGGAATTGCCGGTAAAGGCCATGTGGCTGCTTAAGGTTTCTCCACATAAGCGAGTAATGCGTTGCACTGTGCCGAGGTCGCACATAATGCCGACGTTGATTTCGTAAATAGAAAAAAATGCGCTTGTATCGGCCAGCCTGATATCGCATGCGGAATACAGAGCCAGTGAACCGCCGATACAGGCGCCACTGGCCTGGGCAATTACAGGAATGGGGAGCGTGTCCAGCAGGCCGATGACCTCCTGGAAAAATATCACTTTCTGCCTGATCCAGTGATTGTAGCGAGCTGGATCATTGCCTTTAGAAACATTCATTTCACGAAGGTAGTCCACGCTCATGCCACCGCCAAAATGCTTGCCTTCGGCGTTGATAATCAGTGCGCGGGCGCTGGTATCAACTGCCAATTGCTGAAGAAAATCGCGCAACTCAAACCAGAATTCGGCGTTGTAGGAATTACCCTTGCTTTGTGTGGCAAGGGTAAGCGTAACGATTTGATCGTTACGGCTCTCGATGAAATTATTCCATTGTCTGCTCATGGCCCGCTCAGCTCCGCAGGGTCAGTGGCAGAGTGGCGAAACCATAGGCCAGCAGCCCACCGCCCTGACGGGCGGACTCATCCAATGTGCCGCTTACCGAGGTGCACATGTCAAGGATGGTGTTGAGCATAATGTCGGCCTCAATTCTGGCTAATGGTGCACCAAGGCAGTGGTGTACGCCGCGTCCGAAGGTGAGGTGTTTATTGATATTCGGGCGTTTCAGTTTGAATTCTTCGGGCGACTCAAACATATTTTCGTCGTGGTTGGCTGCGGCCATAAAAAATGCAATCCAGTCACCTTGCTTTATGGCTGTGCCATTGATTTCACAATCGCATTTGGCAATACGGAACAAGCGTTGCGGGGGGCCATCCCGTCGGATGCATTCTTCAATGAACGGTCTGATCAAACTGCGATCAGCTTTCAACTGGTTAAACCATTTTTCGTCTTCAAGGAACACGCCGAGCAGATTGCCCAGCATATAGGTTGTGGTTTCGGCGCCGGCGACAACTAGGGTCAGGCAAAACAGCACCACTTCTTCTTTGCTGAGGCCCTTGCCCTCGTATTCGGCCTTAATGAAGGCGGCCATCAGGTCATCGCCTTTATCGATACCCTGTTCGATCCGCTCGTATCGCAGAGCCACTTTTTCCGTAAAGTAGGTGAACAGTTCCAGATTGCACTGTTGGCGCTCTTCGGTAGTGAAATCGGAGGAGACCATAAAGGCGTTGGCCCAGCGCACCAGCTTTTTATAGTCTTCCTTGGGCAAGCCCATAAGATAGGTCATCACCAGCGCGGGAATAACACCGGCAACGGACTCCATAAAATCAATTTTTTGATCAAGGCTATTACCGATAATGTCGGTGATATCCGCGCGTAGGCGTTCAACGATATCGTCGTGGATCCGCTTTGGGGTAAACGCGGTTTTCGCCAGATTACGCAGGTCGGTGTGGCGCGGTGCATCGTGGTTTACCAGCATCAAACTCGGCGCAGAGGAATTGGCCTGCATGGGATCTTCAGACGAAAACAGTTCGGGATGGGCCAGTACATACTCCACATCGGTGTAGCGGGTGACGACCCAGGCCGGGAAGGGCTGATCTTCACCTGGAACGGTGCCAGGCGGATAATCCAGCAGGCCGAATACCGGCTCGTGCCCACGCAGCTTTTTATAGGCCGAGTAGGGATATTGAATCGTCTCTGGCCGCAGCATGGTGTCGACCACGGTATTGATATCAGTGTTCTCTGTGGATTGTAGATGACTCATAGCTTCCTCATAACTTTGTTTACTAACCCGAAAAATTGCGGATAGGGTGGGGTAACCATTCCTGAAACATCGAGCCATCCCGATTTGAAGATTGCTCGTTGATTGGAAAATTCTTTAAAGCCGTGCTCCCCCCGGTAGCGCCCCATTCCGCTTTCACCCTGCCCGCCAAAGGGCAGGTCGTCGTTGGCGTATTGAAAGATCACATCGTTTTTCACCAGGGCACCGGACTGGGTGGCGTGGCGCAGTAACGTGAAGTGCTTTTCATTGCGGCCGAAGTAGTAGGTCACCAGTGGTGGCGAGCGCCGGTTGATGTGGGCAAGGCATTCCTCAAAGCTGTCTACGGGGTAAACGAGTAGGGACGGGCCGAAGATTTCGTGATCTTCGATCTCACCGGCGTTGCCGTTGCTGATCACAACACTCAGGCTGGCGTTGTTGTGTTCAGCGGTAAATTCGTGCACTTCTGCGCCGTTTTCCCTTGCGGTTGAAAGGTAGTGGTGAAGCCTGGAGGCGTGACGGTCGTTGATGATCTCTACGTGATCGTCGGCAATCGCTGAGGAATTGCGCGCCTCGAAGGCCTGCTTTAGCAGTGCAGTAAACTCGCTGACCTGCGCCCTTGGTAAGAGTACGTAGTCTGGTGCAATGCAAATTTGCCCGGCGTTGAAGTATTTGCCAAATGCCACGCGTTGGGCGGCGGTTTTGAGGTTGGCGGAGTCGTCGATAACAACGGGGGATTTGCCACCCAGTTCCAGGGTTAATGGAACGAGATGCTGCGCGGCTGAGGCCATAATGGACTTGGCGATCTGGGTGCCGCCGGTGTAAATCAAGTGGTCAAAAGGCAGTTCGCAGAAGGCCTGGGCAATCTCGGCCCCGCCGCACACCACTGTGACCTCATCCGGGGAAAAGTAGTCTGCAATCAGCTGTTGCAGTAGTTCCGACGTTGCTGGTGTGCCCTCGGAAGGCTTGAGAAAGGCGCGATTGCCCGCCGCAAGCACGGACACCATGGGCGACAGGGCAAGATTAATTGGAAAATTCCATGGACTGAGTATGCCGACCACGCCCTTGGGCATGTACTCAACGTAACTGGAGGCACCAGACAGGCGCAGACTGAGATCGGTACTGCGGCGCTCGCTCTGCATCCAGAAGTTAAGGTGTTTTAGTGCGTGGTTGGCAGACTTGATTGTGGTTGTAATGTCGGCAAAGGCAGATTGCTTGGGCGAACGATAGCCGTAGTCTTCCGACAGGGCGGTCAGTAGCCGGTTCTCGTTGTCCAGCAGCAGTTGTCTCAGTCTCTTAATACGTGAACGGCGAACCGCCACGCTGGGATAGCGCTCGGAATCAAAGCCGCGCCGGAGAATTTCAAGCTGAGTACGGATTTCACTCGACATTGTGATGGGGTCGCTCTGTCTGTATTTATTGTTGAAAGCGACTATAGTGTCTATTTTAAATAGTGTCAACAGGACACTATTTAAAATAGACACATTGGTGTCGTGAAATGGTAATTTGTGTAAACAGTTGATATTATTGGGTTTTAGTATTCCTTGATGGAGTAAGGTCTTGAAAGATCATTGGAAAAAAGTCAGCGATGTCCCCGCAAACAGTGACAATGCGCCGCAGATGTTCCTCGACTATTTCTATCCTATTCACTTTTCTATCGGTATGAAGATCGAGGCAGGCTTGATGGAATGCGGTACTTTGGACCGCCATCAAACCGTGATTATGTGGATTATGCGCTCAGAGGCGCAGCGCAGTGGTAATCGTGCAATACAGCGCAAGCAGATCGTGAAGTTGATGACTAACTGGTATGACATTACCAGCAGCAGTGTGTCCAAGGCGCTGCGCGCCCTGGCCAAGGACCCACTGAATTACATTACGCTGATTGAAGACCCCAATTCGGGTCGCGAGAAAGTGGTCGAAATGACGCCCGCGGGTATTGAGCATTGCGAAAAAATGATCGCCAGCGCCTGTAAGGTCATCAGAAAAATCACCGATAACTTTACCGACGAAGAAAATAAAATGGGTATCTATATGTTCATGCGCATGGACGACGAGTTTAATTCGATATAGATAATCCGCGTGCACCGCTCCGTTTTAGTACGTCGCTTGCTTTGCTGCATAGCGCTCAGGGCATATTCAACCGCCATTGAACGAGTTGTTGATCGGTGCCGGAGCGCTCGATCATACCGTAGGCGGATTGATTGCCCCAGGTATAGCGCGCGCCGCTCTGTTGTAGATTAAAGCCCGCTGTTTCTGTTTCCATAATGTGAAAAGAAGAAAAGGCGGTGGTGCCGGAGATTCGGGTAATCCCCAGTTCAGATTCAAGCTCCAGCGATACGTCCTCGCCATCTTCGACAATCTGAGTCAGCCAGGGCTTATTTACTGCCCGTGCGGGGTACATTTTTCCGTCTTTAAAAATGTAGCCGTCATTATAAGGCGCGGAGCCGTCGCCGGCGGGAGGGTAGGCAATATAACCAAAGGCGCTGCCGTCGGGAAACAGAGCCGACTGCCAGACATGGCCGCGAAAGAAATTTAGCGGTCGAATACTCTGCCGCTTTATGCGCGAGCCTACAGCGTTAAAGTCGCGGGTTTTGCCGTCAACGGTGAGCTGGCCTTGGCCTCTGAACATATGCTCCAGACGCCAGCCTATGCCCATGCTGGTCGCTTCTTCGGCCTCGGCTTTTGACATCCTGGCGACTTTTTCCGGGGAGTTGTCCTGAATCCAGGCCGGGGTAACCATGGTTAACTCCGCCTCGAATTTAAACGGGATGCGGTTTTCCGGATCGGTGGTGTGACTGATTTGTTGACTGACCGTGCCGTCTTCGGCGCTGCCATCAAAGCTCACCTGCCATTTTCGGAACGGTTCAATGCAGCGAAACACCAATGGGCCTGCGCCGAACACAGTTGCCCGACCGTCGGCGTCAAAGGGTGAGGGCACCGGGCCGCGGTTCATATCCCGCAATACCCGGCCACCGCCCAGATTGAAGTTGGCACTGTACAGGCGGTTTTCCCAGGAGTGGGCTTCGCCCTCGATGCCGATACGCGGAAATCCAAAGCTGCCGTTCTCGTCAAACAGCCAGATTGAGGTGCTCTCTCGCATGTCGGGATTGTCGGGCTGCTCGGGAAAAAACAGTTCGTAATCGTTGCTGAGACCGTTGGCGATTTGTTCGGGCGTGAGGCTCATTGCGTGCTCCTTTTTAGGATGTTGTTATGTGTGTTGTGTCCATGTCGGCAGGCGATTCAGGTAGTCCTGAAACAAAGGTCGAACCCGGTTGAGGTCCAGGGTGTAGTCGCGGGCATCGCTGCTGGAGCTTGGCTCTCTATCCTGTGAATTCTCCCGCCACCAACGCGCCATATTGTTTTCAAATTCGTCGCTCGGTGTTTCGCCAAGCCACTGGTACAGGCCGCGTACCTCGGCAATGGGGTCGCGGCGCATATTGAGAAAGTGGATATCGTAAAAGCGCGTTTCATTGCCAGCATCGCGAAACGCCAGGGCGCGCCGCATGCCTTCTGACCATTGGGTGATATTCAGTTCGGCGAGGTATTGCAGGTCGGTGTGGTCAGTAAACTTGCTTACGATATCGGCGTAAACGTCGATGACTGACATCATCACGTCGGCGGGGTCGCGGTGTGTCATCACAAAGCGGGCGTCGGGAAAGGCCTTGTTCAGGTGTTCAAGATAAATCAGGTGCGTCGGGCATTTCAGTCGCCAGGGCTTTTCGGGGAAGCCCCACTGTAGGAGCTTCAGAGCGCGGCGTTCGTAGAGGTAGGTTGAGGTGAGGTCGGCGTTGAGCAACCACTCGGCATAGCTGGGCACTTGCGCAAAGGCCAGAAAAATTTGCGATTTGAAGTCCAGTGCCATCAGGTCTTGGCATTCGGCGGGGCCATCGGCGCCCATGGGAACGTGGGCCTTAAGACCGGCGGCGCGGCGGGCCTTCTCCTCGAAGTTTTCATCGCCGTCACGGGTCTTGGTACTGGGTGGAGGGCAGGGTGCTGCCGCTTCGCTGCTGCGCAGAGAGCGGCTGTGGTCGTCCTGAGCAAGCAGAAAAGACAGTGCGGTGGAGCCGGTGCGCGGCAGGCTGATTCCTATCAGCGGGGCGGTGATGGATTCGCTGTTAATCTCCGGGTGCCGGCGATACCAATCCTCTATCTGCAGGCGTTGTTTTAAGTGACCAAGGATTCGGCCCTGTAATACCTGCTCGCCCATCGCGTTGAGCTTTGCCTCATTGCGAAGGGCATTGACCAAAATTTCCAGACCCTCCAGAAAGGAGTCATTGCCAAAATCCTTCAGCCCGGTTTCAGACTGGGCAATATCCATTAAGGTTTTGTAGCCTTCCACGATAAGGAGCTCCTATCAGGCGCAAACGCGTTTTTATAACAATTATTGGCTGAGTGCTGTCACCATGCTAGCATGGCTGATCAGTGTGCTGTCAAGGTGACAGCGTTTGCTGATTCAGAAGGTCTTTTGCGGGAACGCCGGTAGGGCGACAACGCAGTTGCCCGGCGATTAAGGAGAATGTCGAAAATGAAAATAAATGTGACGCTGCCTTTCGATCACACCTTTGCACCACAGGAATTTCTCACCATGGAGGCGGTAAAGGAAATTTGTCAGGCCGCGGAAAAGGCGGGTTTTAATGGCGGTAACGTAACCGATCATCCCGCGCCTACAGCGCGTTGGATCGACGCGGGCGGCCACGACGCTCAGGATCCTTTTGTCATGCTCAGCCTGATTGCCGCAGTGACCGAGCGCTTGCGCCTGCAGACCGGAATCGTGGTGTTGCCCTATCGCAACCCCTTTATTACTGCCCGGGCAGTCGCCACCCTGGATACTTTTTCCGGTGGCCGGGTGACCTTGAGTGTGGGTGCGGGTTATCTTAAGGGCGAATATTTTGCCCTCGGCGCGGATTTTGAGCGTCGCAACGACCTTACTGACGAATATATTCAGGCGATGAAAACCGCCTGGACCGGGCAGGCCTTTGATTTTGAAGGTACCGGCTACAGCGCCAGAGGCATTCGTATTCAGCCCAGCCCCACCCAACAGCCCCACCCCCCTATCTATGTCGGTGGCAACTCGAAGCGCGCTATTCGCCGGGTGGTGGATATGGCCGACGGTTGGAATCCTTTCTTTACCCCGGCAGCCATGTCAGCTACGGCAAGGACATCGGCAATGTCCGGGGATGACGATTTGCTTGCCGGTATTGCCTATATGCGCCAGTACTGCGAGCAGGTGGGCCGCGAGACCCCGCCGGATATCTTTCTTGCCAGCATAGTCCAGCCCGGTGAAAACTGGAGTGCGGATCAGTTGCTGGATAGAATCGGCCGCTATCGCGAGCTAGGTATTGGCGGGGCGTCGATTCCTATTGATGGTCGCAGTCGCGCCGAGTGGTGTGAGAACGCCGAGCGTTTCGGTCAGGATGTGCTGGCGAAACTGGATGTGTAGATTGCTTTGGTACCATTGTGTTGGTACGGCGGCGTTCAGCAAGTGCGATTATCGTTGCAGTTTTAACGAGTGATATACGAGGTAGGCATGGCGCGAAAAGGTGCGCAAAGTTCTGAAGTAAGGGCGCAGTTGGTTGAAGCCGCCAATCAACTGATCCGCGAGCATGGCTGTCACGCGGTGACGGCGGGGCGCCTGGCCGAGCGGGTGGGCCTTAAACGCCAGATTGTTCACTATTATTTCGGCACCATTGACGAATTGTTCGTGGCGGTACTCCAACAGGAGGGGGAAAAGGCGCGGGCGCGATTTGTTCAGGCCCTCGACGCTGATCAGCCTCTGCGAACCTGCTGGGAGCAGGCCAACAACGCCTCGGCCCACCTGCTGGAATTTATGGCGATTGCCATGCACAGCGAGTCGGTGAAGCGTGAGCTAACACGTTACGCCGATGAATTTCGCGACATTCAAACCGAGGCATTGCGGCGCTATCTGGAGCGTCGTGGTGTTGCCCCTTCCGTGCCGCCGGTGGTGACGGCGCTGATTATGGCGAGTATTTCCCAGGCCTTCGCGCTGGAAGAGGCGTTGGGTATTTCAAAAGGTCACGCGGAAACCCTCGACTACATCGAAGAGGTACTGAGTGCGTTTGAGGCGACGGGTAAGTCCTTCGCCACTGCGCAGTCATAGGAAGCTGCTGTTTCAAAAGCCTCGCTGTGGCGCGTTGTTGTAGTTCAGTCGCTCAGGGTAAAGCGGTCGGCGTCCAGTCCGACGGGAAATTTTTCCCTGAAGCTATTCAGCGTATCGAGGTCCAGATTTGCCTTCAGACTCAGTTCTTCCCCGGGCGCGCCGCTGGCGAGTGTGTCGCCTTTAAAGTCGTAGATTGCGCTGTCTCCGCTGTAGCTCAGGCCCTTGGCGTCTTCGCCAATACGGTTCACGCCGATCACATAGGCCTGGTTTTCCACTGCCCGGGCGGGGAGCAGTTGTGACCAGGGCTGGCGCCGGGGTTCTGGCCAACAGGCGACGTAGAGAATCACGTCGTAGTCGCCAGCCGGGTCGGTCTGGAAGTTTCGTGAAAACACCGGAAAGCGCAGGTCGTAGCAGACCTGCAACAGAAAACGCAGGCCGCGCCAGCTGACGATTTTGCGCGGCCCTCCCGCGGCATAGCGCTCGTGCTCGCCGGCCATGCGGAACAGATGCCGCTTATCGTAGTGGTGTGTGGTGCCGTCGGCCTGTACCCAATACATGCGGTTCAGACATTGCCCATTGTGCTGCACGGCAACCGAGCCGGTGATGGCCGCATCGCGGCGTATTGCCTGGTCCCGCATCCATTGCAGGGTGGGACCGTCTTCGCTTTCGGCGATGGATTGCCCCGACATGGAAAATCCCGTGGCAAACATTTCCGGTAGCACATAGAGGTCGGCGGGGCCGGCTTCGTCCATCTGCCGGGCAAAGGCGTGGCGGTTCGCTTTCGGGTCGTGCCAGACCAGCGCCCGTTGCAGGGCGCAGGCGGTAAATGTGGACATGGTTTCCTCGCGGCTCGAAAAATCAATTCAATGTGGCATTATGTGCGCCTTGCTTTAGAGTGTACCGCACAATGGAATTTACAAAACATACCGCCGATTTTGGCCGGGGTCTCGCCAGCTGGT
>JBFEVY010000361.1:0-3381 GCA_041546665.1 Spongiibacteraceae bacterium
AGCACCAAGGCATAAAATGTTGGCAGAGGGCGCATTTCAATCACCGCGAGTCCCGCTCCCGTCAGCGCGGCCACAACCTGAAGAATCATATACTTTGGCGTACGGGCGTAGGGGAAGGTATAGGTCAGGATGACAAAAATCACCAGCGGTGCAACGGAAATCAAGGCCCCCAGCCAGGACAGGCTCATGGACTCGGCCGTCCAGAGCACATAGAGACTCTGCAGCGACACCAGTGCACAGGCGAGAAGGTACGGCAATATAAACAGCCGCTTCGCATGTGTTTTGATTGAGGTCATTCTTTCGCACGTCCTGAAGCTATTAAAATTATTATCGCATTATAAGTAGAACACGTGGCGTCGCCGCGCCCGGGCAATGTCACATTTTATCAAAATTGACCCATATTTTTCATAAGCTGGCATTTTCGGCAATAGCGTGGTCGGCCATTAGGACATAGACTCTATTGGTATTCAAACACCACATTGTCGCTCCGTAGTTTGCGCCGCCTTCGTCGAACGCTTGTGATGCCAGACAATGTATAGAGCAATCGACAAAAACAACCAGGGATGTAGCAGCAACTATGGCAAAACTTTCGATAATGGATCTCGCGTTTTTCCTGACCGAGACCGAGGCTAGCCCCAAGCATGTCGGCGGCATGATGATGTTTCGCAAACCCGCTAACGCCGGCGCCGATTTCGTCAAAAAGGCTGTCATGGAGTATGTCGGCAGCGAAAAGGACGTACGCCCCCCATTCAACCAGGTCATCTGTTTTAAACGTTTTTCCGCGCCAAGCTGGGAAACCGACAATAATTTCGATATCCAAAATCATATCTTTTTTCATCAGCTCGAAGGCGACAGCTTTCGCGACAGTCTTTACAAGCTGGTGGGAGAGCTACATAGCCCGGTGATGTCCCGGGAAAAGCCCATGTGGGAAATCCATGTGATCGAAGGCATTGATGACAAGCGCTTTGCACTGTATACCAAACTTCACCACGCCTATGCCGACGGGGTCACCATGTCCTCGATTCTGGCGAAAAGCTTAAGCGAATCGGCCCGCAAAAAGACCGCCACGCCAATGTGGTCAGTGCTGCCGGAAAAACGCCTGGAAAATGCCGCCGACCACGTGTCTATAGTCAAAGTCTTGAGCCAACTCGGAGGCAAGTCCAGTGACTATGTCCGCTCGCTGTTCGGCCTGAGCAAACTGACCGCACAACTGACCTTAGAGGGCATCAACCTCACCAAAAACGCGGTGGCTGTACCCTTTAAATCCAACGGCAACACCCCATTAAATGGGCGCGTAGTACCAGGCCGTCAGGTGGTCACCGCCGCTGTGCCGATGACCAAGGTAGACCACCTGCGCCAGCTTACCCGCTCTACCCTGAACCATATCGCCCTGACCTGTATCGATATCGCCCTGCACCGCTACCTGAGCGACTGCGATAACGAAATTGATGAACCCATTTCAATTCAAATGCCGGTCAACCTTCGGCGCCGAGGCGACAATAGCCTGGGCAACAAAATTGGCATTGTCCTGGTCGAGCTTGCGGGCCGCACCAACGACCCCTACGAACGTCTCCGTCAAATCGGCTTTACCCTGCGCAATGTTCGCTACCAAATCGATGGCGTACCCGCCGCCTCGGTAATGGCCTATACGGTACTGTTGGGCAGTGTCGCCCAATTGTCGGAACTGCTGCACCTGGAAAACAAGATACCACCACTGGGGAATACGCTGGTTTCAAACGTACCCGGGCCGGTAAAACCCCTGTACCTGAAGGGCGCCAAACTTGAGGAAATGTACCCCATCAGCGCGCTGACACCGGGCAACCACCTCAATATCACCCTGTACAGCTACGACGGCAGGCTGCAATTTGGACTGGTTGCAACTTCTGCAATGCCAAACCTTGAAGTGCTCAGCGATTACATTCATGATGCTTTCAATGAGCTTGAAATCGCGGTCACCACACCGCGGATTGAACGCGCATGATGGCCCGACATAAGCGATAACAGTAAGAAAACGCGGCCAGCCAAACGGAACACCTCCGAATAAGCGAAAAGTGCCGCGTTTTGAACTATAACAATGATCTAGCGCTGAACTGCGCAACTCACTGATAACAAATCTAATCTGTTGGTAAAATTTGGAGATGCAGTATGAGCTATTTCGTGACCGGCGGAACCGGTTTTATAGGCCGCTTTTTGATTGACCGCCTGGCGCAGCGCAAGGGCAAGATCTATGTTCTGGTTCGCCGCAGTTCAAAGCAGAAATACAAGGACTTGCTGGAACAGACCGGACTCAGCTCCGACCGACTCATCGCAGTTTACGGCGACCTAGCCAAACCCAAACTCGGCATCACTCCCCGCGAAATGGCGAAAATCAAAGGGGAGATTAAACACTTCTACCACCTGGCCGCGATTTACGACTTGAAGGCCGACGCCACCAGCCAGGAAATTGCCAATATTGAAGGCACCCAGAACGCGATAGCCGCCGCGGAACACATGGACGCCAAGTGCTTCCATCTCGCCAGCTCCATCGCCGCTGCTGGCCTCTACCCCGGCCTGTTTCGCGAAGACATGTTCGACGAAGCCACCGGACTGGAACACGCCTACTTCCGCACCAAGCACATTTCAGAGAGCCTGGTACGAAAGGAGTGCAGCATTCCCTACCGCATCTACCGCCCGGCAATGGTGGTGGGCGATTCCAAATCGGGGGAAATGGACAAGGTTGACGGCCCCTATTACTTCTTCAAGCTGATCCAGAAACTGCGCAATCGGGTACCCAAATGGGTACCGCTGATCGGCATTGAAGGCGGGCAAATGAACATTGTGCCGGTGGACTACGTCGCCGACTGTATCGACTACCTGTCTCATCAACCGAAACTCGATGGCCAGTGTTTCCACCTCACCGACCCCAATGCCAAAACCGTTGGCGAGGTCATCAAAATTTTCGCCGATGTTGCCCACGCGCCAAGCATGGCAATGCGCATCGATATGCGAATGTTCGCTTTTATTCCAGCAACGATTCTGGGCATGGTCAAAAACCTGCCGCCGGTGCGCCGCATCATCAACGCGATTCTCGCGGACTACGGCATTCCCCGCGACGGCCTCAAATTCATGAATATGCCGACTCGCTTTGACAGCCGCGACACCGAACGCGCCCTGAAAGGCAGCGGCATTAAACTGCCCGCCCTGGAAGATTACGCCTACAAAATCTGGGATTACTGGGAGCGCAACCTCGACCCCGACCTGTTCAAGGACCGCAGTCTGCGCGGCAATGTGACGGGTAAAGTGATTGTGATCACCGGTGCGTCTTCAGGAATCGGTAAAGCCGCGGCCTTGAAATTGGCCGAAGCCGGCGCAGAAGTCGTTCTGGTTGCCCGCACCGTCGAG
>JBFEVY010000098.1:0-10656 GCA_041546665.1 Spongiibacteraceae bacterium
AAACAGCGGGAACACGCTCAGGCGATAGAACAAGTCTTCACGAAACTCGCCCGCCTTGACGCTTGCCTTGAGATCGCGGTTTGAGGTCGCAATAACCCGGACGTCGAGCTGAATAGTCTTGGTACTGCCCAGTCGCTCAATTTCGCGTTCCTGCAACGCACGCAGCAATTTTGCCTGCAGACTGAGTTCCATTTCAGAAATCTCGTCCAGCAGGAGTGTGCCACCGTTGGCCTGTTCAAACTTGCCCGGATGGCTGTTGACCGCGCCGGTAAACGCGCCCTTCTCGTAGCCGAACAGCATGGCTTCCAGCATATGCTCGGGGATTGCCGCACAGTTAATTGCAACAAAGGGCTTGGCGGCTCGCGAGGAATGAGAATGGATAAACCGCGCATAGACCTCTTTACCCACGCCGCTCGGGCCGCAAATCAATACTGTAGCGTCGGTACTGGCTACGCGACCGGCAAGATTGAGAATGACCCGGGACTTGGGATCCGCAACTATCAGATCTGTCATGCACCCACCCCGCTGCGCACCGCAGTGCCCTTGGCCACCAGCGGAATCACTGCAAGCGAGGAACTGCCGGGCAGGCGTGACATTGCCGCTCTGAGTTGTTCGCCGGAATAACGCAGCTCATCCATCAAGCAACAATTCTCCAGAATTGCTGTGCTCCAGGAGGCCGCGTTAGTGATAGCTTGTGATGTATGATCCATTGCACTTTGCCTTAATCAGTCTTCACTGATGATTGAGCAATGTCTGTGCCAGTATTATTTTTTCTTTATTTTCATGATGTTACGTATTTTTTTAGGGAAATCGCCATTTTTTTGGCAAGGGCCTTTTCGGAAAAATTGGCGGTCTAGGCGGCAGGATAGCAAGCCGGTAGATTGGAAAGGAATTAAGGCATAACACGAGCAGACACTACCCGGAAACGACAAATGCCAATAGCCAGGAAAGGTAGCGAAAGTCAGAAAGGAGTTGGAGAAAGAAGGCGGAACCTAGCCGGAAATATTCAACTTCTTCATTTTTTCGGCCAGCGTGGTACGTTGCAAGCCGAGTAATTGGGCCGCGCGGGTGATCACACCATTTTCACGGCGCAGGGCTTCCTCGATGTACCACTGTTCAAGGTCCTGCAGATGGCTCTTGAGATCGATCCCGGTTTCCGGAAGAAAACGCGCCTGATCCGCCGCTGACGCTGGCGCCTGGTCGGCCTCACTCGCCGCGTAATCAATAATGCGGTTTTCGGTTAGCGCGTCCATTAACGCATCCTGATCCTCGCGCGCGTCAAAGGCATCTTCATCGGTCTCTACCACATCGAGCAAACAATATTGGCGCGGCAGATCCGCTGCGGTGACCGTTAAGCCCGGATGAGTAATCGCCATCCGCTCCATGAGGTTTTCCAGCTCGCGAACGTTTCCGGGCCAGCTGTACATCTGCAGCGCCCGCATCGCGCTCTTTGAGTACTTAGGCGGGCGCATTCCACGGGTGTGGAGCTTGGCAATAAACTTGCCCATCAACAGGGGCACGTCTTCAACGTGCTCACGCAACGCGGGTACTTCGATGGGAAATACATCCAGGCGGAAAAACAGGTCCTGACGGAAACTGCCTTCCTCGACCATATCTTCCAGATTGCGGTGGGTAGCGGCAAGAATCCGCACATCGCATTTTCGAGGCTGATTGCTACCTACCCGCTCGTAGATCCGCTCCTGCAATACTCGCAGTAGCTTGACCTGCATAGGCAGGCTCATATCGCCGATTTCATCGAGGAACAAGGTGCCGCCCTCAGCCATCTCAAAGCGCCCCTTGCGGGTCGCTATGGCGCCGGTAAAAGCGCCTTTTTCATGGCCGAACAGTTCGCTTTCCAACAGGTCTGCTGGAATAGCACCGCAGTTGACGGGAACAAAGGGACGGCTGGCGCGGGAGGACGCCTGATGAATCTTGCGGGCAACCACTTCCTTGCCGCTGCCAGACTCACCCCGAATCAGTACCAGGGTATCGAAAGCGGCAACTTGTTGAACCAGCTCCTCGACCTGCCGCATCGGCGCCTTGTCGGCATCCTTGCGACGGGCAGCTTGTTGTTCGCTGTGGTTCAACAGAGAATTCACTAATTCCACCATCCAATGATTGCTCGATGACCGCATCAATCCAGCATTTGGACTTCTGCACCCCCGGTTTGGGCCACCGCGCATAGGTATGATTATAGTGCGTATGTCGCGACAGACATTAAATACGTAATAGCCCTATGTCCGACAAGTGATTACTCAGACAAGGGCAGCGTACAGCCTGGGGCGGTGCCGAATGAAAAGCACGGGCGGCGCGCTTACACCGCCCCGCTGCTATCGACAAAATGAGGGGATTAGCTATTACTGACGTAGTGGTCCAGTTTCCGGTTATTGCTGCGCGTCTGGCCCATATCCCGCATCAGGTTACTACGCTGCTCGTAGAGCATCGCGGCGACCTTTCTGTCAAGTTCAAGAATGGATTCGATCACCTCTTTCACAAGAGGGCTCTCCTCTTCCGTCGTGGGCTGAGCGAAAAAGGCATCCATCTTTTGGCGCCGTTCCCGCTGCGCGACCAGCGCCTGTTTCCAATCTCCCTGCTCGCCGAGCTCAAGGATGTGTTCACTGGCGGCATGAAGCTCTGCCAGCTCGCGCTGGCGAGGCGTCATCAGAGCCAATTCAGGCATCTTTAACAATGTCATTGCGCTTACCTATCCGTTTGCGACCGCCGTATGTGGCATGCTGCCCTGTGCAGCTTCCTCGCCAAGATGCTGTGGAATCGCATCCCAGGCCTCTTTCAGCTCACGCAGCAATGCCGCAACCTCGTCGATCACCTCACAGTCGTTGTTGATATTGGCGATCAACAAGCGGCGGTTCATGTAGTCATAGAGGCTCTCGAGATTCCCGGTTAGCTCAGGGTTAACGTCGTGATCAAGGGCAAGGCGCAAGCCATCAATGATCGACATAACCCGGGTCAGGGTGTTGGCCTTCTGCGGAACTTCGTTACGGGCTATCTGGCCTTTGGCAATTGCCAAACGGTCCAGCGCACCGTCCATTAACATCTGAATGAGTCTATGAGGGCTTGCTGCGGCAACTTTAGTTTGCACACTTACACTCGCGTAAGCCTGGGTTGCTCTACCTGATGCGTAGCTCATTTTTAATCCTCGTTTTACCGCCTTAATGTAATCTATATGACGGCCATTTCCGGAGTTTCTTTAGTGGTTTAAGCTAGGTAAAAACCACTAGGAAACCCCGCGCTATGCAGCGCACTAATTAGAGTTTTTCGCTACCCCGGGGAGATTCGATAACTGTTGCGTCAGAAAATCACCCGTCGTGGTAAGTTGACTGATCAGGCTATCCATTGCGTTAAACTGGGCCGCGTAGCGTGCTTCCACCAGTTCCATGCGCCGATCCAGGGATTCGCGCTGATCCGCGATCCGGGCAAGCTGGGTTTCCAAACCTTCGGTTCTGCTATCAAGGATTCCACCGCTTTCCACGTAGCCTGACACCGAATCGCTCAAGCGCGTGGCAAACCCGTTATCCCCACCAAAAATACCGGCTATTGCATCGAAATTGCTGCTCAATACCTCACTAAATTTATCGGAGTCCAACTTGAGCTGCGAATTGTCGCCGGTAGTGATACCGATTTCCGCGAGTGAATCGAATGCGGGATCCAGGCCATCAACAATCCCGCCAATTTCCTGGCGAAGCCGACTCGCAATGCTTCTTGCGGTAAAGTCACCCTGCAACACACCGGCTACTTCTGTCTCTGCATCGTAGGCAGTGAGACTGTTTAAGGTTGTCATCAGGCTGTTATAGCTGGCGACAAAATTCTGCACGGTTTTCTTGATAGCAGCATCGTCGACCTGAACTTCAAAATCAAAGCTTTCGCCGGGGCGCGCGTCGACCAGACTGAAGGTCACACCTTCTATCATGTCCGACACTTCCAGGTCGGAGCTGGTCTGAGTAAAGCCATCGACGATAATGATGGAGTCGTCGGCAGACACCTTCTGCGTCAGCGAGGAGCCGGGAATATCCAGGGGATCAAAATTCAATGCGGTCAAATCACCGGTATCGCCCACCCCTACGGTGGCCTGGACAGTAATCGCATTGGCCGAGCCACTTTCATCAGAGGTAAACACCAGATGCGCACCGTCCTGATCAGTCACGATACTGGCCGACACTCCGACGTTGTCCTCCGCACTGTTGATCGCATCGCGAATCGCGGTTAACGAATCACCGCCCTCTTCGATCGACACGGAGAAAGACTCTCCATTTACGGTAAAGGTCAGTTGGCCGGTACCCACGCTGGTATCGCCATCGGTGTAAGCATCAGAGGCGATCTTATGTCGGGTGGCCAGTTGTTCAACCTGAACCGAGTATTTGCCAGCCGCCGCGGTGGTATCGATTGTGGTTGTGAACACCTCGTCGTCGCCACCAATTCCGATTCGCTTTTGATAGGTCTCGGTATCAGACAACTTGCTGAGATTGCTTTGAAAGGTTTCCAATGAGGACTTTAAGGACCCAAAGGCAGACAGGCGCGCCTGGGCCTTCGCCTCACGCAGGTCAAGTCGATTTTCCTGGGGAGCGCGTTCGGCGGAAACCAATTGCGATACCAGGCTGCTGACATCGATGCCAGATCCGATCCCGGTTGCGGTTAAGCCGGCCATGTTCTTACCTCATTGTTCATCTAACCCATTATCCGATTCGTTAGTCTATCCACCATTAGGGATTTCCGACATTTCGCCAATAATCCGTCACCTTGCAGCAAGGTCTTGCGGAGATACCTCTATTAAGCAGATTCTGTACCAGATTCCCAATACTCAGGCCATGTCATCCAGCAGACCACTCGGCCCCTCGACAATGAATCTCGCGACTCTTAGTGTCTCTTCAAGCGGAAACTGACGAATAAGATCGCCGGACTGCGAATGTAGAACCTTGAGAACATTTTTACCCGTTACATCGTCGATCAAAAACTCAAGGTCGCGCTCGCGTTCCCGCATAATCTCGTTGAGCCGGGCAACCACATTTGTCGCATCGCCCTCCTCGACCCCACCCTCTAACACCTGAAGCAAGGCTTTGGCCAATTTGTCGACCTCGGGGTTTTTGGATTCAACTTCACTGGCAGCACTACTGCTCACTACGGTCTTTTCCGGCGAAACATCCTTATGCACGTCGACGTCAAAGTGCGAATTATTGGCGGAACTCAATCCTTCCACTCCTGCCAATTTCTGCGGTTTGACCCCGCTGCTATCATCGATGCGAATGTCCATATTTACCTCCACATCATCCACTCATCCAGCGGAAACACGAAAAGAGCCTGATGGCCCGCCGATTCCGCTTTAGATTTCATTTCTCATACTCTCATGGAAAATCCGCGCCGCCGAAGCGGCGCGGGTTCCAGCCTTAGCCGAGCAAACTCAGGGCTGCCTGGGGCAGAGAGTTGGCCTGGGCCAGTACCGAGGTACCTGCCTGCTGCAGAATCTGCGCCTTGGTCAGGTTTGCGGTTTCTGCTGCGAAGTCCGCATCCAGAATCCGGCCCCGAGAGGCGGTCAGGTTTTCTGCAATGGTTTGCAGGTTGTTGATGGTAGACTCGAACCGGCTCTGTACCGCACCGAAGGAGCCGCGCAGATCGCTCACCGAAGTCAGAGCGGAATCAACCCGCTGGATAACTTCGTTCGCGCCGTCTACCGTGGCTACCGATGCAGAGGACAGCGAGCCGCTTGAGGCCAGACTGGCACCCGAGAAGCCCAGTGCGGCGTAGTCACCGGTGAAGGTAATCGACTCTGTAGCAGAGATGGTCACACTTCCGTTGATCTCAGTTCCAGAGGCAATATCAGTGCCGCCGAAGGCTGTGGCGGAACCACCACCGAGCGTTTCAGTCACGGTGATATTGCGGCCGTCATCTGCAGTCAGGGTGATATCAGTACCGTCGAAGCTGGCGCTGACACCGTGCTCACCACTCTTGGCGTTGATCTCGGCAACGATGTTTTCTGCGCTGATTGCGGTAGAAGCATCAGTACCTGCGGCGTAAATTTCCACACCGTTAACGCTCAGACCGTAAGTGTCGGTCGCAGAACCGCCGACGTCAGTCAGGGTATCAGTCGCAGTGGTTGTCGCATCGACGTAGAGGCCCGAAATACCGGCATCATCAATGGCTTGCTTGGCCGCGTAGGCGCTGTTGGCTTCGTAGCCAGTACCCAGATCTCCCGAAAGATCAGACGGTACCGCGACACTTACCGCATCTGCACCGCCCACTGCTACCGTCAGGCCAGTAAACGCGGTTCCGGTCAGATCACCGCTACCGCTGGCGATAGAACCTACCTGGCTGGATTTCACGCCCGTGCTGAAGTCGACGCTGATGGTCTCACCCACATTGGCCCCCACCTGGAAGGCCGCCTGACCAAAGGTACCGTCCAGTACTTTTTGGCCGTTAAAGCTGGTCTGGCCTGCGATCCGGTCAATTTCCGCCAGACGCTGTGTTACTTCGGCGTTCAAGGCCGCGCGGTCTGAAGCAGAGTTGGTCGCGTTTGCTGACTGAACCGCCAGTTCACGGATACGCTGCAGGTTATTGGTGATTTCGTCCAGGGCAGATTCACCGGTTTGTGCCAGTGAGATGCCGTCGTTTGCGTTGCGAACAGCCTGGTTCAGACCGTTGATCTGGGTAGTGAAGCGCGTGGAGATTGCCAAACCAGCGGCATCATCTTTAGCGCTATTGATACGCAGGCCTGTAGACAGGCGCTGCAGTGAGGTGCTGAGCGTGCTCTGGGATTTTGACAGATTTCGCTGTGCATTCAGAGACGCGACGTTAGTGTTAATACTCAGTGCCATGATGACTCTCCTTCCACGGTTTGGATCAAAAGACAATCGTCTTTCTTTAAAGCGCTAACCGTATGTGGTTGTTGCTCTCACCCATTACTTCGGCAAAAAGCGGCAAGTCTTGACTCAGTAGAAACACCTATTTTGACTGGAAAACTACCTAATTTTGCCGCTTTGCGGCAGCCTTTTGCCGCTTTTTCAGTAGAGGTATTGCCGGTTTCGGCGATTGCGGCAGAATCTTTAGGCAAAAAAAACCGCGCCTAAGGGGCGCGGTTTTGGTGGTCGCCGGCACCAGGTGCCGACAAAGTGGTTTAGAGACTTAGCCCTGCAACAGGGTTAACGCTGCCTGGGGCACCTGATTGGCCTGAGCCAGCACGGTGGTTCCCGCCTGCTGAAGGATCTGCGCACGGGTCAGGTTCGCTGTTTCTGCGGCAAAGTCGGCATCCAGAATCCGGCCGCGCGAAGCGGTCAAGTTCTCAGAAATACTTTGCAGGTTGGTAATGGTGGACTCAAAGCGACTTTGAACCGCACCGAACTCACTCCGCAAGTCACTCACCGAGGTCAGAGCCGCGTCGATACGCAGAATTGTGTCATTGGACCCCGCTACCGTGGCAATGGAAACCGTTGCCAGGGTGTTGCTGTCCTTGGAGATGCTGGCGGCATGGCCGATTTCAGCGTTGCCGGTCATCTCGATGTTTTCTGCCGAACTGAGAGTTATCGAGCCACGGTTCGTCTGTGTCGCGGTACCGGTTTGGTCGGCGGCCACATCCGTGCTAAAGCCCCCTGTTCCAGTGCTGTCCTGGTCAACAGCGATGTTCCGACCATCTGCAGCAGACAAGGTTAATTCACCACTACCTGAGTCGTAGGACGCGGTAACGCCCGTATCCCCAGAATAGGTATTGATCTGCGCCGCAACATTGGCAGCGGTGATGCCACCACTGGCATCAGAGCCGGCGTAGATATCGATACCGTTAATAGACAGACTGTAGGTGTCACCAGCGCTGCCGCCAACGGTGGTAAAACCGGTATCGACGACTGAAGTCTGGGCGATGGCCGTCAATCCAGACACACCGGAAGAGTTGATCGCATCTGCCTTAGCGTAAGCGCTATCCGCGGTTTGACCAGGTTCGGTGCCGTCGGCGGATGCGCCGATAGCTACCGGACTGTTCGACCCGACAGTAATACTAAGCGCGCCATCGGTTAAGGCATTCGCACTCACTGCCGTACCGGTTGCGGTAGCAATCTGACCAAGTTGTGACGCTTTGACGCCGGTGCTCAGGTTAACACTGATGGTTTCACCTACATTGGCACCAACCTGGAATTGCGCCGTGCCGAAGCTGCCGTCCAGGATCTTGCGACCGTTAAAGCTGGTTTGGCCGCCGATCCGATTGATTTCCGACAAACGCTGTTGAACCTCTGCATCGAGTGCTGCTCGATCCGACGCGGAGTTAGTCGCGTTCGCAGATTGCACGGCCAGCTCGCGGATACGCTGCAGGTTGTTGGTAATCTCTTCCAACGCAGAGTCACCGGTTTGCGCAAGCGAAATACCGTCATTGGCATTGCGCACCGCCTGGTCCAGACCTCTGATCTGAGTAGTAAACCGGGTGGAAATCGCCAACCCTGCGGCATCGTCCTTCGCGCTGTTGATCCGCAGACCGGTAGACAGACGCTGCAGCGATGTATTGAGTGTACTCTGGGAGCGCGCCAGGTTTCGCTGGGCGTTCAGAGAAGCGATATTGGTGTTGATACTAAGTGCCATAACGACTCTCCTAAAATTACTTTAAGACGCTTGTCTTTTGAACTCAAACCCAGCCAACAGACTGTGTTGCTTCTTATTTATATTTATCGACTTTGAAAACAGATTCTTGAGAATTTTCGAGTCGGTAAATATACCTACCTTGCTTAAAAGACCTTGCGTATTACCTTTAAAAATAATGTTTTTTCGATTCGCGCCCGACGGGGGCTGCGTCATCTTCGGCGCTGTGCCGAATGTTTGTTCGTCGTCACCCCGAAGGGCGTTATGTAACGATGAAAAAGTCATAGATTTTTCACTCCGCCCTCCTGCACATTTTCAATTCTCTTCATAACCGCCTCCTTAGAGATAATTAAACAGGGACAGGCTTTGAACCTTGCCAAACACCTGTTGGGCTGCTTCTAATCCAGCCATTTGCTGATTGAATCGAGAGATTGCCGAGGCGTAATCAAGGTCTTTGATTTCGCCAAGGCTTTCCTGAATTCGCAAATTGGCCCCTGCGTTGATATCCACCTGGGTTTCCAAGGCCCCGAGGCGGGCTCCTACACTCGATTGCACATTGATCAGGTGATTCAACGCCTGGTCAATATTGCTGATCGAACTATTAATTTTGCTAACTTGAATACCGCGATCTGCTGACGTTTCAGTCAGATTTTCCAGCGCACCAGACAAGATACCCAGCATTGCAAATACGTCGCTGGATTCAGATGCACGGAGCTGAAATTCATCTCCACTTTGCGGAGAGCCGGATATCGTTACCGACATACCGCCCACAATAATTTCTGTCCCTTCGCTGTATTGGGCGTTCGATACAACCGCGCCGTTTTCATCAAGCACCTGAAAGTTCTCAGCGTCGATGAACTGTATGGAGTAAGCTGCGCCGGTAAACTGGCTATTGTCGACAACCGTTCCCAAGGCAATGGCCGCATCACCCTGATTACCCGCGTCGGCGCTGGCGGCGAAACGTCCGTTTCCGTCCAAAATCCCCATGAACACCTTCGAACCCGGATCGCTATCTGCCAGGGTGCGAGAAGGCGCAACCTGAAGCTGACGCTGGCCGTCGTCACCGCTGTAAACAACCACATCGCCGTCATTCGAGAATGGCGCGGCGTTTTGATAACCACTGAAAATATATCGCCCGTCACTGTCGCGAGTATTCGCGTAGGACATTAAATTTTCGACTTCCTGACGTAATTCAGCTTTCAGGGCATCGAGCGATTCAGCGCTATGTACAGGATTATTCGCCTGAATTGCGATGCTGCGAACACGTTGCAGAATCTCAATGCTGTTGCTGACGGTTTCTTCTTCTAGGCGCAGCCGTCCTTCCAGAATATTGCTATTGCTGGTGTATTGTTCTGTTTTGTCCAGGGCACGCTCCAGCCCTTGAGCGCGAACAGATCCAATCGGGTCGTCAGCGGGATTATTAATGCGATTTCCCGTCGCAAGTTGCTCTTGTGTTTTAGCAAGACGCGCCTGCTGGTCGAGCAGACTGCTGACCGAACCGCCGTAAATTTGGCTAGTTGCAATTCTCATCGCAACGCTCCTATCAACGACTGGAACAATTCATTAGCGGTCGAAATAGCCTGGGCTGCAGCGGAATAGGCCTGTTGATACTTAATCAAGTTTGCCGCCTCCTCATCCAGATTCACGCCAGCGACACTTTGCTGACGCTCTTCGGCCAGGGTTTTGAGGTTTTGTTGCGCTTCCATGTTCACCTCAACACTACGGGTATACACAGCAATTTTTCCCGTGAGTCCGCCGATGGCGTCGCCGATACTGGTAGATCCGCCTGCAAACAGACCGACTGCTTCCAGCTCTGCAATAGCGAGGGCATTGCGATTGTCGCCGCTTGCGCCAGTGTTAAGGCCAATACTGAAACTGTCACCTGCGGAAGGGATCCCGGTGATCGAAACTTCGTTACCGTTGATAAGAATCGCCTCACCGGCGGTATAAGGGTAACTACCCACGCCATTAATTTGGTAGGTATTGGCATCGGTAAAGCTGATTGTCACCGCATCCGTTAAATTCGGGTGACTACCATCAACAATAGTAGTTTCAGTTATCGCCGCATTACCGGTATTTGTGACTGAC
>JBFEVY010000432.1:0-1572 GCA_041546665.1 Spongiibacteraceae bacterium
AGCGAGACCCGGTATTCGTCGCGATACTGACTGTGCCGGCAGAAGTACTCCACCTGATCCGCAAAGACATTGGGGCTGGCGCATTCCACCGTGGCGGGCAGGTTGATAATCATCGGGTTGCCGGTGTCTCTCCACTCGGCGATCACCGCGTCGCAAACCTCGACCGCGTAGTCAGTTTCGGTCAGGCTGAAGCTTTCCGGCGAGTACTGAAATGACCACTGGGTATCCGGATGCTGGGCGGCGTAGTCGCGCACCCAGCGGGCGCCCTGAACGGCAATTTCTTTTATGCCCTGCTTGTCCAGGTTAAAAACCCGCTCCCGTTGCACGGGGTTGGTGGAGTTGTAAACGTGGACAATGGCCTGTTTGGCACCTTTAAGCGCCTCGAAGCTGCGCGCAATCAATTCTTCCCGGGCCTGCACCAGAATTTGCACGGTGACATCGTCGGGAATACGCTGGCCGTCGATCAAGGCGCGGACAAAGTCGAAATCTGGTTGCGAAGCGGAGGGGAAGCCCACTTTTACCAGCAGGTCCCACATACGCAGTTTTTGCTCAACCGTCATGGGTTCCACCAGGGCCTGGTTGCCGTCGCGCAGATCCACTGAACACCAGTCGGGTGCGCGGGTGATGACATTGGCGGGCCAGTGGCGCTCTGTCATTTTTGGGCGAGGGGCGGCGCTGTACTTGCGATGGTTGAAGCTCATGGTTTTCGTCCTGATAGCTATTGGTTGTGGTTCCTGAGCGGCCCCGGATGGGGGCCGGCATTCTTTCCTGGGCGCCTTGTGAGTGCCCGAATACGTTTGATACCAAGCCGGGTAGGCCGGGTCTTACACGTTGGCTGGGAGGGGTAACTCCACGCCATTTAGTCTAGGGGGTTACTCAGGGTGAATGATTGCGAATTTGGCGGTATTTTAGGTTCGGTTTTGTTGTTTATTGCTAAAATAAACAATATATTGAAATATTATTGCTTATTTAATATTTTAGAGGTTGTTGTTCTTCGTTCTTTTGATTTTGGAAGCAATAAATGCCTCAGGAACTGGATCGTTACGACAGATTGATTCTGGATGCCTTGCAACGTGATGCGCGCCTGAGTAATCAGGAGCTGGCAGATCGTATCGGTTTGTCGCCATCACCCTGCTTGCGCCGGGTGCGTCGACTGGAAGAAGAGGGTCTGATAGAAGCTTATCGGGCCCTGCTGAACGCACGTGCGCTGGGCCTGAAATTAATGGCGTTTATCCATATCAGTATGGATCGGCATACCCCGGAACGCTTCGATCAGTTTGAAGCGCGCATTGCACAGTGCCCGGAAGTGCTGGAATGCCACCTGATTACTGGTCAGGACGCCGACTACCTGCTAAAAGTGATTGTTGACGATATGGATGGTTTTCAGCGTCTGTTGCTGGAACGTATTACCCGTATCGAAGGTGTCAGCGGCGTACATTCAAGCTTTGTGATGAAGTCGCCGCTGAACAGTACCGCGCTGCCACTGTAGGCGGTGTGCTTGAGTGGGCACTATATGGGAGGCGAAGAGTGGAAAAGGTTTTTGTAGCAAAGATCGATGAGATTCCCGAGGGG
>JBFEVY010000318.1:0-4013 GCA_041546665.1 Spongiibacteraceae bacterium
AGGGTGATAAAGCGGCTCCAACTGGGCGGGAGGAACATTTTTGCTTTAACCGGGGTGTTGGGGCGCGGCTGAAAGCTGACCTTGGTGTCGATCACCCACACTGGTTCGGTGGTGTCCGCCGACAGCGGAATATTGAGACCGAAAATCTGCCAGGCAACGCTCAATCCGCCAATCAGCGCAAGGATGGAGGCAATAATTTTGACGTGGAGTTTTACGCCTTTCATGGTGTCGTCGTATCCGTTGACTGTTCTGTGTCGCTAGTGATGAGGCAGTTTCCCTGCAGATAACTTGCGTTGACATCGACCATCGCGTCGAAGGCTTGTAGCGGCTTGGCGCCGATCAGCAGTGGCATTTTAAAGTCGCGTCGGTCGGCGAGATTAACGGCGAGCTTGTGGGTGTTGCCGCCGATTTGGAGCGTGAGCTCCACCGCCGGGCGGAGGTGATAGTCCTTTTCATTTTTTTCAATATCCGCCGCGCGCCGCTGGACGCGAATGTATTTGCTCACCGGCAGAGAAAAGGACTTCAGCGTATCGTCCGGGAGAACCAGGTCAAAGTGCACGACGTCGTCGCCGCGGTTTGGGCCTTTATCCAATTTGATATTAATGGCGTTCAGCGAGGCACTGCCTGCACCCGTATCGATTTTTGCGGGATAGCACTGCCCCAGTTCGCTGATATACACATACTCGCTCAACCCAAAAACCGGGCGATCAGGCAGGGCGCTGCAGGCCGCGGTCTGCGCGAGTAAGCCGACTGCCAGCGCTGTGCGCGCGGCGGCGTAAAATGACATAAGACAATCCGTTATAGTGTTTTGCCAAGCATAGTTCACTCGCTGCCTGTCCCGCCACCGCGGAAGAGGCTGAAGTTGAATAAACCGGGTCTAAAGACCTGTGCCGGGCAGTTTGGTTCAGCTTAGCGAATTATCGTTGCATTTTAGCGCATCGAACATAGTTAGTGTCGCATTCCGGGCCAGTTGGTGGTCGACAATCGGTGGAGTATAGTCGGTCCGCTCTTTCGGTGAATGGATGTCGGGGGGATTGCGATCGGCAAGTTCCGGCAGGTACTGACGCAGGAACGCGCCGTCGGGGTCAAAGCGTTGACTCTGGCTGGTGGGGTTAAAAATACGAAAGTAAGGTGCGGCGTCGGTGCCGGTTGATGCCGCCCACTGCCAGCCGCCGTTGTTAGAGCAAAAGTCGGCATCGATCAAACGTGACAGAAAATAGCGTTCTCCCCAGCGCCAATCGATCTGGAGATCCTTGCAGAGAAAGGAGGCGCAGATCATACGCAGCCGGTTGTGCATCCAGCCGGTCTGATTAAGTTGGCGCATGGCGGCGTCGACAATGGGGTAACCCGTGCGCCCTTCACACCACGCCGCAAACTCTGTTTCGTTGTTTCGCCACTGCAGGGCTTCGGTGTGCGCCTGGAAGGCCTTGCCCTTTGCCACGCTGGGAAAATGGTAGGCGACATAGCGGTAAAACTCTCGCCACAGCAGTTCATTCAGCCAACAGCCGGGCCCGCTTTTGGGGTCGTGAATGGCCTCCCCCGCTTCGAGTTGCAGTCGTGACAGGCATTGGCGGGCGGAGATCAAGCCAAGGCTCAGCGGCGCGGAGAGCCGCGAGGTGCTATGCAACGCGGGAAAATCCCGTTCGTCGCGGTAACGGGAGGCGCGACGGCTGCAAAATTCCCGCAAGTGGCTGAGTAATTCCTTCTCTGTCACCGGCCAGTCTGTAGAGTCCTGTTCTTCGCCAAATACCGGGCACGGTGTGATGGTGAGGGCGGCTTTCGGCAGGGGTTTTGGGCGCGGCTTACAGTGTGGCGGATTGTGCAGCAAGGCGTCGCGGCAGCGTCGGGAGAATGGCGTGAACACCTTGTAGGGTTCGCCGTTGTCTTTGCTGATTTGCGCGGGATTGATCAGCTCGTCGTCAATCAGTTGCAGTGGTATCTGCTTCTGGCGGCACGCGCGATCCCGTTGCAGTTCGTTGGGCAGGTGTTCCCGGTGCGCGTAGACCGCATCGAGCTGGTGCTCGCTGCAGTATTTATACAACGCGTCCGGCACCTGAGCGAAATCTGGCACCACAATGATGTCTAGGGGGACGGCAATCTTACGCAGTTGTTCGCCGAGTTCATCCACCGCGCGCCGCAAATAATGTCGGCGAATGGGGGCAATAACGTGCTCGTCCAATTGCTTGGGGCAGAGAAAGTAAACCGCCCGCAACTGCTGGTGGTTGGACGCTGCGGTATTCAGTGCCGGGTGGTCCAGGGTGCGCAGGTCGTTTCGGAACCAGACTGCAGCGCGCATTAAAGGCCCACCCGCAGGCGCAGATCCTTGGGGTAGGGATCAAAGTAATATTGGTCCAGCAGGTAATCGATCTGGTATTTGCGCAGCAGCATGGCGAGCATTTCCAGTGGTACTAGCAGGGGTAACAGGCCATTGGCGTAGTCGGCGATGACTTTTTCAAGGTGCTGGCGGTCGTCGGATTGAAGCTGCTTTCTGAAAAAGCCCTGAATGTGCTGAAGGGTATTGCGATGGTTGGCCACGGAGGCGGGCTTGGATAGCGCCTTCATGAATCGCTCAATATACAGCGCCGCATGGTCTTCCAGTGAGTCATCGGTGGTATCGGCAACCAGCGGTCCGAGCTGTCGGTAGGCGTTCTGGTTGTGGGCGAGCAGCAGGAATTTATGGCGCCGGTGAAACTGCTGCAGACGATGTGTTGTGAGGCCCTCGCGGACGAGGCTCTGCCAGCGATGGTAGGCAATCACCCGCAGGACGAAGTTTTCCCGCAGGGGGATGTCGTTTAGGCGGCCGTTCTCCTCAACCGGCAGCAGCGGGTGGGCTTCCATCAGGCGCCGGGCATAGGCCCCTACCCCCACTTTTCCTACGGCGTGTCCCTTCTCGTCGTAAACTGGCACGCGTTCCATGCCGCAGCTCGGAGATTTCGCGCAGAACAGGTAGCCGCTGATGTCGGTCAGTGTGGCGCTGGTTTTGCGCGCAAAGTCATCCAGTTGCTCGGTGACGTCGAGTGTTGCGTCGCTGGTCCCTTGCACCCGCGGGTTGTCCGGGTCTCCCACCAGGCGAATCGTTGGTCGCGGTACGCCCAGGCCAATGGCCTGCTCCGGGCAGATCGGAATGAATTCAAAGTGTCGGGACAACTCGTCGCAGGCAAAGGGCAAGCGCTTGTGGCCGCCATCGTAGCGCACTGTCTGGCCAAGCAGGCAGGCACTGATGCCGACCGTGATGGGGGGCTGGGTATTGGGCTGCGTTTTGCTCATCAACAGGGTTTCCAAAAGCGTTTATTGCAAGCTTATACGCTTTTCCCCGTGGTGTGGATTTAAGTGCTTAGGGCGAGGGCGGCGGGGGTTCGTCAAAGCCGAAGCGGCGCTGTTCGTCCTCGGCCTGCCGGTCGATGGCGCCGACATCAAGCAGCGGTGCGGCGTCAATATGCTGGGCATCCATCATCTGTGCAACGCGTTGCAGGGAGCTGATCAGTTGGGTCTGCTCCCAGTCGTGCAGGTCGCTGAATTGGCGGACAAAGTAATCCTGCAGGGGGGTGGGTGCGTTGCGAATCAGTTCGGCGCCCTGCTCGGTAAGGCAGGCGTAGACCTTGCGCTTGTCCTGTGTTGAGCGCTCCCGCACGACCAGGCCGCGCTTTTCCAGGCGGTCGATAATGCTGGTCACGGTTGCTTGGCTGAGGTTTACCTGGGCGGCAATGCTGCTGATGATGGCGTCGCCCTGGTCGCGCAGGGTTTGCATGATCAGCATCTGCGGGGCGGTCAGGCCGGCGGTCTTCATTAAGTGTTTGGAGTGCAGGTCGATCGCCCGGGTAACGCGTCGCAGGGAGATCAATACTTCTTCAATTCTGTCCATGGGCACTCACAATCTAATCAAAATCATAACCAGCAGGGCCGCAATGGTAGCGGGCTGGAGCAGGATTTGCACCAGTAAAAAATAGCGTTGTCAATACCTCGCCTTGAAATTTCCGGCTCTTTCAAGCTATAATACATCGTGTACTAAATAT
>JBFEVY010000087.1:0-11441 GCA_041546665.1 Spongiibacteraceae bacterium
AATAAAAGCTCGTTTCGCAAATGTCTAGTGCCCAAAATGGCCGGTCAGTGTCCTACGCCGCCACCACGCCACGTGCCTGCGAACAATTTAGGCCCGAGAGAAAAAACGCAAAAAACCTTTTTATTTCAAGATATTAACAAGTACGCACTCAAGCTCCCCCTTCCCCGGCGAGTCCGCTGTAACAGACTTGACACAAAAAGTAGGGCACACTGATCAATCCAGCCAATGGTTAAAGGTAACTATTTACTTTAATTAAGCACGATCACCGCACTATGACAGCAGCCAACCCCTCCTCCCCCACAAACGCAACACCTAACACGCCAATCGAGCGCCGGGTTGCCGCTCGCGCACTGATTATTCGAGGCGATAGTATCCTGGTGTTAAGAAAAAACGGTGATCGCTACGCATTGCCCGGTGGCGGACAGACCCCGGGTGAGAGCCTCCACCAAACCCTGCTGCGAGAATGTCACGAAGAAATTGGCTGTGAAGTTCAAATCGGCGCCCTGCTCTGTGTCGCCGACTACCTGAAACAGCGCGAGAGCGTCCCCGGCAGTCAGCGGCACCTCATAGAAACCCTGTTTGCCTGCGAAGTTCCCGAAGACTATCGCGCCCAAAACGGCCCGGCTCCGGACAAAAACCAGCTTGGGGTATGCTGGCTGCCTCAGCAACAACTCGACACCGCGAGGTTACTACCCGCCTTCCTTCCAAGGGTCATCAAGGATGTACTTGACCAGCGCCGCGCCCAGCGTGACTATTTTCCTCAATACTTGGGGCTTATTGAGGAACCCGCCTGATGAAACTGCCGAATGGCATCCGCGACAATCTCGGTTTTCTGCGCATTGAAGTCGACTCGCAAATCGAAAACCTGCAGGCCTACTTCGACAACCCCAGCAAAATACTCGCGGCCCGGATTTTCGACCGCAAAGGTTACATCTATAACCTCAAGACCCGCATCCACGATACCAGCCTGCAACAAATTGCCGTTAGCGAAGGGGACGCGCAGATAATCCTGCCGCTGCGCTGCGCCGAATTTGTCGCCACCGATCTCGAACGCATCACCGAACTTTGTCGCGACTGTGTTACCCAGGCTGCGCACCTGCAGGACTTTGATTCCCTGCGCGCCGAGGCGTATGGCCCCATGTTAGAACGGGTGCGCGACGCGCTGGAAATGCTGGAACCTGCGATCATCGACAACGACACCCGGCAGGCACTCAAGATCGGGCAAATCGAAGCCCATATGGACCGCGACTATCGCAAATTGATGAAGCGCTATATCAACACGCTCAAAGAGAAGAAAAAGCGCGCAGAAGATATTGCCACAGCACTTTTCATTGCCCGCAGCGTAGAGCAAATGGGGGATGCCCTTTTGGACATCAGCGAAGCCATTGTCTCCGCGGTGCTTGGCCAGCCGCTGAATATGGACCGACTGCATTCTCTGCGCACCTCCGGGGCGATTATCGGTAGCGACTTGACCAAGGGGCAGTTCAAACTCGACACCATTGCCCAGACCCGCTCTGGCAGCGCCATCTCGGGCATTCGCGACACCCAGCCCAACAGCACCGCCAAACGGGGCAACTACCTGGCGATTCTCAAAGAGGGCGAGAAGCGCAAGCTCAAAGAGGAGCGCCAGGGGGTAGAAAGCTGGCACGAAATTTACCCCGGTCTGGCCCCACGGATTCTTTCCTACAATAAGCGCGGCGAATCCGCCGCCCTACTGATCGAGCACCTCCCCGGCATGACCTTCGAGCAAGTCCTGCTGAGTGGCTCCGACGAACTGTTGTCCGAATGCCTTGAACAGCTCAGCCGTACCCTGTTGTCAGTCTGGCAGGAAACCCGCACCGATAAAAAAGTCGCGTCGGGGTTTATCGCGCAGCTCAATCAAAGACTGGACGAGGTCTACAAAATTCACCCCGAGTTTCAACAGGGCGAAAAGCAGCTCTGCGACCTGTGCCTACCCTCATTCGAACAACTGCTGGCGGATGCCGCACGGGCCGAGTCCAGGTTAAAAGCGCCGTTCTCCGTTTACATTCACGGCGACTTTAACGTCGACAATATTATCTATGACCCCGTCGAGCGGCGTATCAATTTCATTGACCTGCATCGCTCCCGATATATGGATTATGTTCAGGATGTCTCGGTGTTCATGGTGTCAAACTATCGCCTGCAGATACTGGACCTGTCGTTGCGTCGGCGGATGATGGCTGTCGCCCGAAATGTACACAGTCTGGCTCACCAGTTTGCAGCCCAAAACAACGACGACAGCTTCGAGCTTCGTCTCGCCTTTGGCCTGGCCCGCAGCTTTACCAGTTCTACCCGCTTTATTCTGGACAAATCCCACGCCCGCAGCATGTTCCTACGAGCCCGCCACCTCCTTGAATTGGCACTGAGCACGCCCCCCGAAAGCGCCGCAGACTTTAAGCTACCCATCAAGGAGATCTTTCGTGCCTAAGCCCCTGCCTGGCGCCGAGCGCAAAATTGCCGTAGTCGGCATTCCCGGAAAATGGTCAACAGAGGTTCTCGCCGATGCCATCGAACAACGCACCGGATTCCGCCTGGTAGTCGACATGGCGGAAGTCGCGCTGAATTTAGCCGAGGGCGAACTGCACTACCGCGGACAAAACCTCTGTGAACTCGATGGCATCATCGTCAAGAAGATCAGCGCTGAATACAGCCCCAACACACTCAACCGCCTGGAAATGCTACGTATCGCAGAAGCACGGGGAGTGCGCGTTTTCAGCCCGACCGCGAGTATGCTTGGCCTGGTCAACCGCCTCAGCTGCACCGTCAGCTTAAGGAACGCCGGCATCCCCATGCCCGCGACCTGTATTACCGAGGACATCGACGAGGCTATGGCGGCGATACAGCAATTTGGCAGCGCTGTGCTCAAACCCTTGTTTTCCACCAAAGCCCGCGGCATGTGCATCGTCGATAACGACCAGCCCGAAGAGGACGTCGCAAAGGCATTGCGCAATTTCAGCGAGGCCAACCCGATGATGTATATCCAACAGCGCGTTGCGCTGCCGGGGCAAGACCTGGGCATGATTTTTCTCGGCGGCGAATACCTGGGCTGCTACGCCCGGGTCGGCAACTCCGGCAGCTGGAATACCACCATACTCAGCGGTGGTCGCTACGCCGCCTTCGACGCTCCTGAAGACTATATTGAAATTGCCCGGCGTGCCCAGGCACCTTTCAAGCTGGATTTCACCACTGTCGATCTCGCCGAAACCGACAACGGCCCAATAGTGTTTGAAGTCTCCGCTTTTGGTGGCTTCCGAGGCGCACTCGAAGGCGCCGGCATCGACGCTGCCGAACACTACTGCGGCCACGTTTTGGCACAACTCAACACCTAACGGATACCACCCCAGAGGCCTCTTTTGACTCAGACCATAGCAAGCCTTCGCGACAAACTGATTGGAGATGCCAAGCTCAGCGACCAAAAGCTGTACCTCCAGCTCGGCGATTCCGTGCTGAGTGTAACGAGCAATTCAGCCCCCTTACTCGATGAGCTGGCGACCTATTTTCACCATATCGTTCGCGCGCCCTGCACCGCCGATATTGCCATTACCGCCATCGATGGCACCGCCCCCGACCTCGGCATTCACTTTACCGACTGGCGCCGCGAGTCCGGCAAAGACAGCAAGAAAGACAGCTATTACGACATCCCCAACGCCCGGGTTTTGCGCAAGGTCCGCACCGGCATGATCTTTCTGCAGGGCTGGGATTTCGGGATTGCCGCCGGCCCCTGCTTCTCTCACCACAACCAGTTGATCAATTTTATCAACTCGCAATACATGAACCGTCTGCAGCGGCAGGGCTGGCTGATCTGCCACGCGGCAGGGCTCAGCATCGACGGCCAGGGACTGGCGCTGGCCGGCTTTTCCGGTGGCGGCAAATCCACCCTGATGCTGCACCTGATGAATGATAAACAGGCCCGCTACATCAGCAACGACCGCTTGTTTATTCGCAATCAGGACCACCTGGTGTACGCTGCAGGCATCCCCAAACTCCCCAGGGTCAACCCCGGCACCATCCTTAACAACCCGCTATTGATGGGACTGATCGACGAAGCCGAGCAAGCACATCTGCGCGGAATGCCCACCCACAAACTGTGGGACCTGGAAAAGAAATACGATGTCCCCGTCGAAAAGCTCTACGGGGAAGGCAGTATCGAGCCCCAGGCAAGGCTCTCGGGCGTCGTGATCCTTAACTGGCGCCACGACAGCAAAAAGCCCACTCACCTGGAGATTATCGATCCGTTTGAACGCAAGGACCTGCTGCCCGCCATCATGAAATCCCCCGGACCGTTCTATCAGGACAGCGCCGGAACATTCCTCACCGCCACCACGCCACCACCCCCAGAGCGCTACCTCTCAATTCTAAAAAATGTGACAGTGTATGAACTTTCGGGCAAGATTGACTTTAATAACGCCGTAGAACTGATTCGCAGGCGCCTCAAAGCATAGAGAAATGGCAAGAACCATTGCAGCACTGATTCGCCACGGCGACTACCAGCAGCTCAGCGACACGCCCAGTGCCCATCAACCTTATCCACTTAACGACCGAGGCATTCAGCAGGCCAAGGACTGCGCCCCGCTGATTACCGAGTTTGCCCAGCGGGAAAAACTCGCCATCTGTGCAGAACTCGATTGCTCTAATTTGCTCCGCGCCTGGCAAACCGCCCAGCTGCTCGCCAAAACCCTACACACCGCCCTCGACGCGCCCAGTGCGACGCTGTATGGCTTTGACGCCCTATCAGAACGCGGTGTTGGCAGTGTTGCCAATCTCACCATTGCGCAGATCGAACAGATTCTAGAAACCGACCCCCGCTACGACATTCCTCCCCCCGGCTGGAAAGCCGACTCGAACTACCGCCTGCCGTTTCCCGGTGCGGAATCCTTACTTGAGGCAGGCGACCGGGTCAGTCACCATATTGAACGACGGATGCGTTCGCTGAAGCAGAGCAGCGCGCACGACTGCCTGAAACTGTTTGTCGGCCACGGCGCGGCGTTTCGCCACGCCGCCTTTCTTATGGGCGTACTCCCCTTTGATGCACTATCAAAGCTGAGTATGTATCACGCCAGCCCGGTGTTTTTAGAATGGGTGGATGGTCACTGGGTACATTGCGGCGGCCAGTGGAAGGAGCGGCAAGCCGCCGAAGAGAGCAAGGACTAAGCGGCGCTGTAACCTGATTGTCATGACGATGTAATATACGTGGCATATCGACTTATCGGAAACTGCCGTGAACACCGACACCCAGCCACACACCGCCCTCGATATGCAGCTTGTTCAAGCCGCCATGTCGCTCAATACCAAAGCGGAGCGCTGGGAGCTCGGCGGCCCCGCCTCGGTGGGCAAAGACCGCAGCAACCACCACGCACTTAAAGAAACCCTGCAAAAAGCGGTCAGCCACAGCCCGTGGACGTGGCCAAAACGGGAAATCATATTTATCGCTGACCCCCACGCAGACTGCGACGCCTTTGTCGCCTCGCTGCTGGCCAGCGGCGGTGTTGAGCTCAACAGCCAACACCAGCTACAACTCACAGAGCGCGGCCGCAAGGCGCAATTCATCATCGGCGGAGACTGCCTGGACAAAGGCCCAAGCAACCTGCAGCTGCTTCGCCAGTTGAAGGCCCTGATGGATACCGGGGCCCGGGTCAAACTCCTCGCCGGAAACCACGACGTGCGCCTGCTCGTTGGGCTTCGCTCCCTGCAAGAGGAGCGCGACCCGCGCACCGAGCACCTGTTCGCTCGGATGTCGCCCAAGGTACTGCCACTACTCAAAGAAGTGTTCGAACATTACCTGGCAAACAAGAAAAACCCGTTGAAAGGCATTCCCAGGGAGCGGGACTGCCGGCGAATGCTGTTGCCCTCAAGCAACTGGTTTAAGACGTTTCCCGAGGAAGCCGCCTGGCTGATGACCGATGAAGCGCTGGAGCGGGAACTGGTTCGAATGCGAAAAAAGGTCGACGGCTTTGAGTCGAGCTGCGCTGAATACGGCCTCAGCATGCGCGAAATCTACGCCACCGCGAAATTACTCCAGACACTGTTTTTAGAACCCGACGGGGAATTCGCCTGGTTCTTCGACAAAATGCAGCTATTACATCAAAGCGGTTCATTCCTGTTCATTCACGCCGGGCTCGACGACAGAGTGATCAGCACAATGGAGGAAAAGGGTGTACGCGCCCTGAACCGGCTCTACAAGCAGCAACTTCACAGCAACCTGTTCGAGTTTTATTACGGCGCCGTCGCCAACACAATGCGCACCAAATACCGTCCAGTGGACATGCCTCTGCACCACCACGCAGTGGAATGCGCCTACCAGCTGGGTATCCACGCGGTGGTCCACGGTCATCGCAACCGCACCAAGGGCCAGCGCCTGATGCTGCGCCGAGGCATGCTTCATATCGAGGGCGATATCACCCTCGACCGTCACTCCCGGACGAAGGAAGGGCTGACAGGCATTGGCATCGGCGCCACAATTATTTCACCAAAGGGACAGGTGCTCGGTATCAGCAACGACTACCCCAAAACCAAGGTTTTCGAGCCCGCCGAGTATTTTTAACTCGTCCACAGCAAGCACCCTGCACAGGGGTTATACTTAGGCCTCCACTGATGAATTTCAAATCAGCAAGTCAGCAGGTAGCCATCGCTATGCGTCAAGCCAAAAGCACATTTCGCCACGAGTCGCTGCAGGACAGCAAATCCATTCAGGAATTTCTGAAAGCGATCACCAAGGGCATGGGCAAAGGCAAGCTGGAGTTCAGTGACGAAGGCGGGCAAATCATCATGACCCCGGAGGGCTTGCTGAACTTCAAACTTACCGCGGTAAAAGACGACAATAGCAATCGCCTGGACATCAAAATCAGCTGGCAGCAGGACGGCCCTGAAGAACAAAACCGCACCCTGAAAATCGGCGGCGAATAAGGCTTTCAAACTCTGGCCTTCTCGCCGGCTATCGCTTACCAAAGAAATCCCGATACATCGTTGTAACGGCAGCTCGCCGAAAACGTCTCATCACACCAATAACAATGGAGAGACCCAATGAAATTCGCCCCAGGCAACCCCGCCCAAGACTTACAACTTCCGGGCATTGACGGCAGCGTTTTTGATACCACCACGCTGCGCGGCAGACCCTACCTACTGTCGTTTTTCCGTTTCGCCAGCTGCCCCTTTTGCAATATGCGCGTTCACGAACTGGTCAGCCGTTTTGACGAATTTGGCGACGATTTCAGCATTGTGGCGATTTTCGATTCCCCCCTGGACAATCTCCAGCGACACGCCACCGGTCACCACGCGCCGTTTCCCATTCTCGCCGACGAAACCGGCGAGGCCTACGCTAGCTATTCCGTCGAACGCTCTCTGCTCGGCGTTATCAAAGGCATCGTCACCCGCGTTCCCACTGCGCTCAAAGCGGTGAGGAGAGGATATATCCCCACCACGATTCAGGGCCATATGACCACGATGCCCGCGAATTTTCTAATCGACCGCAACGGCATTATTCAACATGCCCACTACGGCAGGGACGAAGGTGACCACCTTCCTTTTGAGCAGGTGAAAGTCTTTTCCTTCAGTTGACGCAATGACCGACACGCTGGACCAGTGGTAAAATGGCGCTGCGCCTTTACAACGGAAAATGCAGTATGTCGAACAATCCCACGTCCAGCCTTCACTCGCTTCCAGACCCGGAGTCACTGCCCAATATAGAGAGCGACTTACTGCACGACATCGACCGTGAGCGCTTATTCGGCGGTGAGGCTAGCACCCACCGCCCGCGCATTCTGTTGCTGTACGGCTCACTGCGAGAGACCTCCTACAGCCGGCTGCTCACTTTCGAGGCGGCGCGACTGCTGAACTACTTTGGCGCGGAAACCCGCATTTTTAACCCCAGCGGCCTCCCCCTACCCGACGACGCCGATGACAGCCACCCCAAAGTGCAAGAGCTGCGCGATCTCGCCACCTGGAGCGAAGGCATGGTCTGGTGCTCCCCGGAACGCCACGGCGCAATGACCGGCATCATGAAAGCGCAAATCGACTGGATTCCCCTCAGCGTCGGCGCCGTGCGCCCCACCCAGGGCAAAACCCTGGCGGTAATGCAGGTAAACGGCGGCTCGCAATCCTTTAACGCCGTAAACCAATTAAGGGTGCTCGGCCGCTGGATGCGAATGTTCACCATCCCCAACCAGTCTTCGGTTGCCAAAGCCTGGCTGGAATTTGACGACAATGGTCGTATGAAGCCTTCTGCCTACTACAATCGCGTCGTCGACGTCATGGAAGAACTGGTGAAATTCACGTTGTTATTGCGGGATAAAAGTGACTATTTGGTGGATCGCTATTCCGAACGCGTGGAGTCCGCAGAACAACTTAGTCAGCGTGTCGGCCAACGGAACCTGTAACCTTACCGCTCCTACTGGGGGTCGATTCCAGCATCGCTTCGCAAGCGCGACTGGGCGACCTCCATCATGACCAGCACCTCACAGGGCGGGAACTGTTCGAGTAGCGAAAGAGACCGGTAATTTCCCCACTCGGCCACCGGATCGAATTTGTTTTTCCGTTTGAAGTTCAGTTCCTTAAGCCCGACAAGGCATTCGCCCTGCATTTGGGCGTTGCGGAGTTTATCCGACGACAGCGCCGACTTTGCGTAGCGCTTTTCTATCGTTGCATAACTGAATTCAGAAGCTACAAGTGATTCAGACAAAAGCAGAGCCGCAACCGCAGCCATGTGTATAAGAAGGGATTTCAATTGACGTCTCCATGTCTATACGAAATATACAACCCACGCCTGGCTACCCAAACACATTAGGGCAGCACTTTCGCAATATCAACCTCGTAGCTTTTATACCACCTTTCCTTGCCAAGGCGCTGGGCAGCGCGGTGCTGCGGATTGCAATGCCAGGCTTTAATCTGCTCTAAGGACGGCCAGTAAGAAATGGCAATCTCCTTGTCACCTTCCGTGCAGGCAGTAAATTCCGTACAACCATAGTCGCTTATCGCAAGCTGCCTCATTTGCTCAGCGGTTTCGAAATACGCTGTGTCGAGGGCATTAATCCTCGCTTTAAATACGACCACATACATTTCGCACAGACTCCACAGCGGCGCTCAACACAGGGATGTTTAACGCCGCCCCATCAGCAATGCCAGGCGCTAGAAAACATACTTCACATCTGCACCGACGGTTCGCGGATCGACAACGCCCACGTGATAGGTACCCAGCACATCTCCAGTAAGACCACCCGGCTGAGAGATACGCTTATTATCAGTGAGGTTTTTGCCCCACAGCGCAAACTCCCAATCGCCGCTGGGCATCACAAAGCTCACCCGGGCATTGAGGGATTTAGTGTCGTCACCGTAGCCCGGCACCGCATTAAAGGCGTCGATATGATCCTCATTTTCCGGATCGGTATTTTCTTCGTAGATGTAATCAACATGGAAGTAGACGCTGCCGTAAGCAATCTCCGGCGCCCAGTCGGCGGTAAGAGTGTACTCCTGAGGTGAGGTCGTGTTGGCAATATCATTGTTAACATAGTCACCCTGAGCATTGTAGTAAGGCTCGCGGGAAGACTCCTGTTCGCGATAGGTGTACACCACGCCGAAACGCAGACCGTCGTTGACCAGCCAATCCACTGTCAGCTCCAGCCCCTGAATCTCCTCATCGGTATTGATCACCGTCGGTACCGCCGCGCTGCTGCCGGGCTTCTGGGAATCAATATCCTCCTGACGATCATCAATGGTCATGTAAAACAGCGCGGTTTGCGTGCGCAGGTGACCATTGAGCAGGTCCCCTTTCAAACCCAGCTCGATGTTCTCCACCACTTCAGGCTCCAGCGGCTCGAGACGCGTGTCGGTATTGAGCGAATCGTAGCCACCGGATTTATAGCCAGTTGAATAACTGACAAACGCCATGGCCTCGTCGCTGAACTGGTAGTTGGCCACCAGGCGGCCGGTAATCTTGTCCCAGCTTGCGCTGCCCGACTCAACACCATCGGTATTAAAGAAGAAGTTTTCACCCTGTAATTGTGAAAGTGGAAAATCCGTCAGCGGCGCCGACCAGGTGAAATGCTTTTCGTCCTTGCTGTAGCGCAGCCCGACAATGACATTAACCCGCTCGGTAACAAAGAAATCAAAGTCGCCGTACATTCCATAGTTTTTAAAGTCACCGAGGTTAGTCATGGTTTCGGTAACATAATTGCCGGCTATCGCCCCGCCAATCAGGTCGTTGATCAACCCGGGGGGCACACCAATCATGTCAGAGGCCAGTTCAACCACCGCACCGTAACTAAAGGTCAGCGCAGTAAGCTGGTAGGTATCCTCTTCGCTGTAGTTCACACCAAAAACAATGTCCACCCAATCCAGGCTCATATTGGCCTGCAGTTCAAAATAGGCAATGTCGGAATCTTCGACATTGTTGGTGTCGACATAAACGTCCTCCACCGCGGTGCCGTCTTCGTCCTGCAGGTTGTAGGTCTCAAAAGCCCGATAACTGGCTAGAGCCATCAGGCTGGTCACATCATTCAAATCGTAAAAGGCCTTGCCCGTCACCCCATACATATCCCGGGTTTCACCCGCGTTCATGGCATCGGTGCTGAGTTTTCGCTTGGTCGGATCCGGATGGTCTGAATACTCCTGACTGATTCCCAACGCCGCCCAAGGTCCGTTGTCGACCTTGTCGTAATCAACGGCAAGCAGGGTACGCAGGCGGTCAGTCGCCTGCCAGTTCACGGCCAGGCGGGCAAACTGGTTATTCTGCTCCCGTGGATCGGGCTTTGAGGGGCCAGTGTTATCAATTACGGCATCACGCTGGTTGTGCAAGACATTCAATCTCACCGCCAGGTCGTCGCTAACCGGAATATTGGTCATTCCTTCCAGGCGCAGAAGATTGTAATCCCCCACCTTCGCCATCAGAAAACCTTCCTGCTCCTCAAAACTGGGAGCATTGGGAATAAAGTTGACAACACCAGCGGCGGCATTGCGCCCAAAGAGAGTCCCCTGAGGCCCCTTGAGCACTTCAACCCGCTCAAGGTCTGAAAAGGGCACCGTAATTGCTGCGCGGGGGAGATAAACACCATCGAGGAAGGTTGCCACGGAGGGATCCCCCCCGGTACTGATATTTGAACTCTGAATCCCTCGAATCACAAAGGCCGACTGGGTCACCGCCCCCGCGCTTTGGGCATTTTCCCCCACTTTCAGCCCGGGAATATACGCCTGGATATCCGCCATGGTCAGCGCGCCGGTATTCTCGACGTCCTGCATGGTAAAGGTATCTACCGTTACCGGGACCGTCATCGCGCTCTGCTCCCGCTTTTGCGCGGTCACCACCACTTCCTCGAGCGCAAGCTCCCGCGCCATGGCTGTTGAAGCCAGAAGACCGGATACCAAACCAGACAAAATGCTGATTTTCAGTGATGGCCTCATAATGAATCCCTCATTCACAGTTGAGCACTCTC
>JBFEVY010000239.1:0-5594 GCA_041546665.1 Spongiibacteraceae bacterium
CTCATTGGCCAACTGGGTAATAAATTGTTCCAGCTTCTTCAACTGCCCCGGCATCATCGGCCCAATATGCGCACGGCGCACCTCGCCGTGAATGGGCATACCGAGCCGCTGGGAAAGCGGAAACGGCGCGGTGGGCGGCAGTGCCGGCGCGACGCCGTTATTATGCTGTCTTACTGCGGCAGGCGTGGGCATAGACCCCTCGCTCTGCATAAAGGTATTGTCCCGGTACGATAACACCTCGGCGATATCCTCAAAACGCGACAGGAAAAAGCTGTCATACTTTTCCAGGTACAGCACCGGGGACTTTTCACGCAGCACACGGTAAAACGGCTGCGGGTCTTTCATTACTTCGGGGCTAAAGGGGTCGTAGTTAAAATCGGCTTGCTGCATAGTTTTACCCGTGGCGCGCGGTATCAGATTTCAGGATGAAGGAATCATACCGCTGGCTAACAATTATTTTTAAAAGCTGACAAATCGTCAATAATTGGGCAAAATGTACATCAAGAAAAATTAAAAAGCCAGTCTTCAACCAAGAGGTGGGTGCCCCATGGCGTCGCTTATTGAAAAATTCTCCGCAGGACAAAAGGCATTCGCAAGCTGGGTGGCGCTGGGCAACACCTACTCCGCGGAACTGCTCAGCACCGCGGGCTACGACTGCCTGGTACTGGACACCCAACACGGCGCCATCAGCTGGGAGCAGCTCGGCGGCCTGATTCAGGCCATTGATATCCACAACACCCCCAGCCTGGTCAGAATTGGCGGCGTCGACCAGACCCAGATCATGCGCGCGCTGGACCTCGGCTCCGCAGGCGTCATTGTCCCCATGGTATCCACCCCCGAGGAAGCGCGCCGCGCCGCGAGCGCGATACGCTATCCACCTGAGGGCATTCGTTCCTTTGGCCCGGTACGTAACTACTACGCCGCCAGCGCCAGCCAACAAGCCGCGCTGTGTTTTGCAATGATTGAAACCGCCGAGGGCATGGCAAACCTTGACGAGATTGCCGCTGTCGACGGCATCGACGGCCTGTTTGTCGGCCCCGTGGATTTGGCGCTGGCGCTGGGCCTAGGCCCGGTACTCGACCTCAACGACCAGGTCTTTGCCGCAATCAGCACCATCGCCGACGCCTGTGCCAAGCACAATAAGCTGTGTGCCAGCGCCAGTCTAAGTCAGGCTTACTCCCGCAAGCTCATCGATATCGGCGTGCAACTGATTGTGCAAGGCAGTGACCTGGGCATGATCCGCCGGGGCATGCAGGAAGACATCAAAGGGTTTCAGCAAATGTGCAGCCAGTCGTCAGAAAAATAGCCGACGCCCCAAAACGCAGTGAAAGAGAATAACCGCGCAATGAATAACGACGTTTTAAACCAGCTCGCCGACATCGTTGGCAAGCAGCAGTGCTTTACCGACGACGAGATCGACGAGCGCTACCGCCTCGATATCACTCGTAAATTCAGCTCCCGGCCCGCGTGCCTGGTACGCCCCGCATCCAGCGATGAAGTCGCCAAAGTTGTCGCGCTTGCCAACCATTTCGAACTGCCTCTCACCGTCATTGGCGGCCAAACTGGAACCTGCGGAGCAGCGGTACCCGCCGAAGGCGGCATCGGTCTTTCCCTGGAGCGCATGAACCGCATTGTCGAAATCGATGCCGATGCCATGACCGTCACCGTGGAAGCCGGCTGCATTCTACAAAACGTACAAGAGGCCGTAGAGGCACAACAGTTGCTGCTGCCGCTGGACCTCGGCGCCAGAGGCTCGGCGATGATCGGCGGTGTAATCGGCACCAACGCCGGCGGCAATCGCGTGCTGCGCTGGGGCATGATGCGCGACATGGTCATCGGCCTCGAAGCTGTACTTGCCGATGGCACCGTGGTGTCCTCGCTGACCAAAATGCTGAAGGACAATGCCGGCTACAACTGGAAACACCTGCTTATCGGCAGCGAGGGCACCCTCGGTATTGTCACCCGCGCGGTATTGCGTCTGCGACCCCTACCCACCACCTGCCAGACCGCACTGGTTGCCGTAAACGACTTCGACGCTTGCATACAAGTGCTGCGAGAACTTGGCGTAACACTCTCGGGGCGCCTGTCCTCCTTTGAACTGATGTGGGAGGACTTTTACGAGAAGATGTCCGGCGCTCAGCCCGAGGGTCGCGCCCGCCCCATTACCTTGGGCTACCCCTACTACGCACTGATCGAAGCCATGGGCGGCGACCCCGAAGGCGACGACGCCCAGTTCGAACGCGCCCTCGGCGCACTGCTGGAAAGCGGCGCGATGCAAGATGCGGTTATCGCCCAGTCCGAACGCGAGCGCAAAGCGCTGTGGGATATTCGCGAAGAAATGCAAATGGGCATTGCTCCCATGCGGCCGTTTCGCAGCTACGACGTCAGCATGGGCCAGGCGGCTATGCCGGGCTTCGTAGCGGATGCCCGGGCGCGCCTGAGTAAGGCCTACCCCAACGTAGAGGCAATATTTTACGGCCACGCCGGCGATGGCAATCTGCACGCCATTGTCACCGTAGGCGAAACCAGTGAAGCGATCGCCACCACCCTCGACAACTGTATTTACGAGGCCGTAAAAACGGTAAACGGGTCGATTTCCGCCGAGCACGGTATTGGCTTGGCCAGGGCGGATTACCTGTCGTGGACGCGCAGCGCCGAAGAGCTCGCACTGATGCAAACCCTCAAAAAAGCCCTCGACCCCAAAGGCATTCTCAACCCGGGAAAACTCTTTAAATAAACACCTCGGGGACAGGCTGACACAGCAATAAAAAGGATTCGACTATGACCACCACCAGCGCGGTGCACTGCGCCTTCGACCCACGCAACCACCTTGGCGAAACGCCACTGTGGTCTACCCAGGAGCAGGCCCTGTACTGGGTAAACTGTGAACAGGAACCCGAGATTCACCGCTGGCATCCCGAGTCGAACAGCCACAGCGTCTGGCCAATGCCGGCCCGGGTGGGCGGCATTGTTCTCAAGCCGGATGCAAAACTGCTGGTGGTGTTATCACACGGTATCTACGATTTTGATCCCGCTGACGGCGGCCTTGAACTGCGTATCCCCTCGCCGCTGCCATCGCATATTTCCCTGCACGAATGCCAGTGCGACCGCCAGGGGCGGCTTTGGGTGGGCGCCTACGATCACCACTTTACCCCTAGCAATCGCGACGCCCGCGGCGGTTCGATTTTTCGGCTGGACGGCAATACCCTCACCCCGGTAATCGAGAATATCAGTGTCGCCAACGCGATGGCCTTCAGCCCGGACGGCAAAACCCTGTATATCTCCGACTCCCCCTTGCGCCGGGTAGACGCCTACGACCTCGACCCGGCAACCGGGGAGCTGTCCAATGGTCGGGAGTTTATGCGCCTGCAGGATGGTGAAGGCTATGTCGACGGCGCCACCGTCGACGCCCAGGGCGGCTTCTGGTTAGCCGCAGTCGGCGCCGGCGCCCTGCGCCGTTATCTGCCCGACGGCAGCCTGGACAAAGTCATAACGCTACCCGCTTCCAATCCCACCAAACCCGCTTTTGGCGGCGAGGCCCTCGACACCCTCTACGTCACCACCACCCAGCTAATGATCTGTGCGCAGTGCGAGGAAAACGGGTCGATTTTCGCGTTGCAGCCCGGCGAAACCGGCGTGGCAGAGCCGCTCTTTAAGGGCTAGGTCCACCCAGTAAAAGGACTGCTAAAAGGTCGTCTAAAAAGGTAAGTGCCCCTCGGAAAGAGGGGCCTGGTTTACGCTAAAGCTCAGGCCTTCTCAAAGCTCTCCGGATAATCCCCCATCGCATACAGCGACGCCGAGGCGATTATCAGCAAGGGAATATAAATCCACAGCGCGCCTTCATAGGAGCCGGTAAGGTCGTAGATATAACTCACGCCCAGCGGCCCCAGGCCGTTGGCCACGCTCCATAAACTGACAATCGTGCCGAAGATCACTCCGTAGCTGCGCAGACCAAAATGTCGCGTCGCCAGATAAGCCACCACATCGAGTTCCGCCCCCAGCGCCAGGCCCAGCACGATCACCGCGATCACGATCACCGCCGTTGAAGTGGGCGAAAAAATAAAACACAAACAGGTAAATATCGGCGCCAGCACCACCACCGCACCGATCAGGTTGCCGTTCAGCCGGTCGAGCAAGTGTCCGGTCACCAGGCGACCGGCAATGGAGGTCACCCCCACCAACCCGGCAATCCCCGCTGCCGTTTCCCTGCTAAAGCCGTTGGAAACCATTATCGGTACCAGGTTCATCACAAAGGACACAATGGCCAGGGTCACGGTAAACGCGGCGACCGCCAGCTTGAGAAAGCGCAGCGAGAGAATGGCCTGCTTTGCGCTGAGCCCGGGTTGCACCGCTACCTGCCTTGCATCACCAACAGGCGTCTTGCTGCGGGCGCGCTGCCGGCGCGCATTGTCAGACGCGCTGTGCAAGCCAAAGACGGCAACAGGCAACACTATCAGCAGGCAGATTACCGCCAGGGTGATATAGGCCTCTCGCCACCCCCAATGCGTAATCAGCGAGTTAGCCAGCGCCGGCACAAAGCTGGAGCCAATACCCGTGCCACACAGCGTAAACGCCAGCGCCAAGCCGCGACCGCGCTGAAACAGGCTCGACACCGCAGCCGTCCAGATTGTCGGCTTGGTCATCAGGCCGCCCACGGCCAGCACGCACCACAGCGCCCACCAGGAATAAATATTGGCATTGGCCAGAGACAGCCCGGCCAGACACAGGCAATACACCGCAATACCGGCCAGGCCCAAACGCCTGGGTCCGTAACGATCAATTAAAGCGCCGACAAAGGGCGCAAGCACCGCACCGACCAGGGCGAGGATCGTAAAGCCAAAGGTGATCTCGGAGCGGCTCCAACCAAACTCCTCTTCCAGCGGCCCGATAAACACCCCGGTGGAGTACAAATGCACCGTGGTCATCGCCATGCCCAGCACACCGATCAACACCACCGGCCAGTACTGGCGCCACTCACTGCCAGCGCTGTCTGCGTCGCGCCCCGGCTCGAAAACGCCGTCGTTGGCCGCGGAAATGTCCTCCGCCAAGCCCCTAGAACCCAATATCCAGGATCGTGGAATCAAACCCGCAGTTGGTAATCTGCGAGCCCTTGGCCAGGGTTTTCAAGTCGAGTCCGGCAAGGTAGCCGTCAATCAGGCGCTGGTAGTTGCTGCTGTGCTGGGCATATTCTCCGCTGGAATCCACCTGCCTGTGGATGCCCTTATGGAATCCCTTCCAACCTTTATGCCGCCAGCGTGCTGCCTGCGGGTGATCTCGTAATGCCAGACCGGCAGTGAACAACCCGGCGCATTCGCTCAGCAGGTGGTTGTTGTTCTGTGAACGGGCATAGACCAGGGTGGGTGCAATACGGGCAGCATGTTCTGCGATCGAACGGACCAGCCTGTACCTGCGTTCGGAGGTCGAATGGATCGAATTGTTGAAGACCTGCAGTCCCCAGCATAAGGCCATCAGGCGCAGGGCCACCTCCTGGGCTGAGACCCAGTTCGGCCCCATATTGGACGGATTGCCTTCCAGGAAGGTTTCGGTATATCGCCAGAACGCTTCAGGATGGCGTTCATCCCGTGCCAATTGCC
>JBFEVY010000148.1:0-8478 GCA_041546665.1 Spongiibacteraceae bacterium
CCGCCACAAAAAGGCAGCTCTGAACAGGATTCGAAAGCGGCGATCCGTCGGTTTACCTCTCGACTCAAACCTAATGTAAAATCTATGTTATCGTCATAACTATATGAATTTGAATTTAAAATATAAATCGGATCAGCGGAAATAATATCGAAACGACCGCGATCCCCCTGCGGCCGGGAGCTGTCGAGATATACGCGATGCGGGGCACCTTGCAGTACTGATAACCAGTAACTCGTGTCGCTGGAATAGGGCAGTGGATGGCGGACAAGGCTACTCATCGGGGTAGTTTCGCAGTGCTTTCAAAGGCTGGGTGTGTTGCCGATTGTAGGCGCTAGGCCTATGAAAAATCTACTTTTTTAGGACTGCAGCCAGACTACTCCTAGGTACCAACAAGATTGACACTGGGACGTATTGCCATTAAGGTTAGCCGCCGCTTTGAGAAACACTAAAACCGTCGCGAGCAAGCACAGAACGGTCCGTTCTCAATCATCCGCTACTTACAACGCCAGAAGGCTTAATTTCTCGAAAAAACCTGCTTTCACCTAAGCAGTTTCGAGGCTTGAAGTGCGTCTGTAGGGTAGTGGCAAAACAAGACGAAAGCACTGGGACTGACAGGCATGACAAGCAAAAAGCAACAGACTCCCTCACTGGAAAATCCATTTGCGCAACAAACTGAAGTGGAATTTACAGTACCGGGGCAGATCGACTACGAACCCGGCCTCTATGAGGCGGCACTGAAAGCGGGATACGACCTGCTTCAACGCCCCAAAAAGGCAGCCGGCGTGAAAAACGTGCAAAAGCAGCACGAAAAGAAACGCATGAGTATCTGGGAACGTATCCAGGTCTTGGCTGACGAGGGCACCGAGCCAAAGGTGCTCTACCAAAACTGGGGGCCAAACCTTGATGGCGCATCCCTTGTAACAGCCATTGTTACGGTAAACGGCCGTGATGTTGCCATGTATGGCCACGATTTCACTGTGCGTGCAGGGTCTATGGACGCGACCAACGGCAGCAAACTGGCGCGCCTGTTTGAACTGGCGGGCAAGCTGGGTATTCCTCTGGTGGGCATGAATGATTCGGCGGGTGCATACATCCCCGCGGGTGTTGGCGGCCTTGATGGCTACGCTGAAGCCTTTACCGCATTACGCAAAATCAATGGTGTGGTACCGTCGATCATGTGCATGTTCGGCTACAACGCCGGTGGCGGCTCTTATCTGCCACGCCAGGGTTCTTTCATTATTCAACCCAATGACACCTTCTTCGGTCTGACCGGCCCAGGTGTTGTTAAATCTGTACTGGGTGAAGATGTTACCGCCGACGAACTGGGTGGGCCCTCTGTTCACAGCCAGTCCGGCGTGACCGATTTTGTCGTGCCCGACGAAGTAGCGGCACTGCGCAAGGTCAAAGAGCTGTTGAACTACCTTCCGGATAACTCCGCTGAAGCGCCGCCATTTCAACCGACCTCAGACCCAATCACCCGCAAAACCTGGGACGTTGAGCTGCTGTTGAAAAAGGCCTTTAACAGCCCCACTGGCTTTAATACGCCTTTCGATATCAGCATTATTATTCAGCAGCTGTGTGACCACGGCGACTATTTCGAAATCCAGCCCGAGCGAGCGCGCAACACAATCTGCGCACTGGGCCGCATGGGCGGAAACGTCGTAGGGTTTGTGGCTAACAACTCTGCGGTGGCATCTGGCCAGATCGATATCGATGCAGCCTACAAGAATGCCCGTTTTATCCGGTTCTGTAATATCTACAATATTCCGGTGATCTTTATGGAAGACACCACTGGCTTCCTGCCTGGTAAAGAGCAAGAGGCGGGCGGTATCGTTCAGGCGGGTCGCGCCATGCTCGACGCCATTGTCGACCTGCGCACTCCGCGCTTCCTGTTGATCGTCCGCAACGCCTTCGGCGGTGCTTATGCGTCGTTCAACAACTATCCCACTGGGGCAGACTTTGTCTGCGCGCTGCCGACCACCCGCCTTGCGGTAATGGGCCCGGCGGGTGTGGAGTATGTGTACAAGGACGAAATCCGTAATATCCGCGGCTCAATCAAATCTCGCATTGCCGAAGGCACCCAGCAAAACATCAAGGCGGGCATGAGCGAAACCGATGCCGCCGCCGCAGCCAAAGCCGCCGTAGCGGAATGGCAGAAAGCGGAAGAGGCGCTGCTCACCCAGCGCTACGAGCGCGAATTGATGAATCCCAACGAGGCACTCAGTCTGGGCTCGATATCCCAGATCGTCATGCCCTCTGAACTGAGAAAGGTTCTGGGGGAACAACTTGAACTGCATCTGAGAGGCTACACGCCGGCACCGATGAGCGGTGTTCAGCGCGAATTCCATTAAGGCCAAACAGACCAGAACTGAGACGATTTGCTTACGAGGATTATCGACGTGCAAACCAGTAACAACTATTACTTGAACAACCCGCTGATTCACCAGAACCGTCAGCTCGCGAAGTCTCCCTCCGAGTGGGTGCGCAGCTTCGCCTGTACCGATCTGAAACCCCTGATCATCTGCCGCGGCCCGATCCGTAAAGAGGCGATGGATGTTTTTGCTGAGATGGGTATCGACGGCTTCGGTATTCTGCTGTCAGAAAAAGACTCCATTACTTATACCAACGCGCTGGCGCCAGAACTGCGCACCCTGACTGACCCGGATCGCATTCACCGCGTACCGGATTACACGGGCGCAACCAAAGAAGAGCGCAACAAGCGCATCAAGCAGATCATCAGCATTGCCCACGACAATGGCTACAACTCGATCTTTGCGGGTTACGGCTTCATGTCGGAAGATGCAGACATGGTTGAGGCCATGGAAAATGCCGGCTTGAACTTCATCGGACCCTGTTCCTTTACCCAAAAGGCGGCGGGCATGAAGGACCAGGCAAAGCGCACAGCACTGGAAACCGGCGTATCGGTAACCCCCGGTGTTAACAACGCGACCAGCCTGGCGCTGTTTGCCAAATACGGCAAAGACGGTCTTGAGCAATGTGCCAAAGACAACAAACTCAGCGTCGACTTCTCTGTCTGCAAAGACGATGAAGAAAAAGCATTGGCGCTGCTGGCGGCGTCCTACGACGCAGGCATCGACATTATCGATGCCGCTGATATTGGCGCGGCCCTGCAGGTTGAAGCCAAGCGTATGCTGGCAGAAAAGCCAAACAACCGTTTCCGCCTGAAAGCCATCGCCGGTGGCGGTGGTAAGGGCCAGCGTATTCTGCAGTCCGCCAACTCTTACCCGGGTGACACCCTGGAAGAGAAAGTTGAAAAGGCTGCCGAAAAAGTGCCTTCACTCGTACTGGAGTGTCTGATCGAGCTGAAAACCAACGGTGTCGGCGACAACAAAAACGTTCTGATCGAAATGAACATCGACACCACCCGCCACCAGGAAATCCAGGTAGTGGGTAACGGTGAATGGTGCATGACCATGGGTGGCCGTGACTGTTCATTGCAGATGCACGAACAGAAACTGCTGGAAGTGTCAGTAACCGATGAAGAGCTTCAGGCTGCCATCGCGGCAGCGGAGGCGGCGGGCGCGAAGGGCGAAGCCGAGCAACTGAAGAAAGACCTCGACATCCTGCGCCGCATGGAGCAGGAAGGTGCGGTATTCGGTGAGGCGGTAAAACTGGACTCTGTCGGCACCTTTGAGTGTATCGTCGACGGCGAAGCGCATTACTTCATGGAGATGAACACCCGTATTCAGGTAGAGCACCGGGTAACGGAGCTGTGCTACAAGCTCAAGTTCGTCAACCCTGACAATCCGGCCGACTACTTTATTGCCGAAAGCCTTGTTGAAGTTATGGCACTGCTCGCCCGTCACGGCAAGCGTCTGCCCAAGCCTGAGCGTCTGATGCGTGAAAAGACCTCTGTTGAGGCGCGGATGAATGCCACTAACCAGGCACTTCAACCCCACGCTGGCGGCATCATTGAAAACTGGTCCAATGTCATTCCCGGTGAAATCCGCGATGACCAGGGCATTTCTACCCACAACCCTGATACTGATGTGTTCATGAAGTATCACCTGGCGGGTGCCTACGACTCCAATATCGCGCTGCTGCTGACTACCGGTGAGACCCGTAAAGACAGCTACGAGCGCCTGGCAGAAATTCTGCGTCGCACCGAGCTGCGCGGCAAGGACCTGGCAACCAACCTGGAGTTTCACTACGGCTTGGTGCACTGGTTCCTGGGTAACGGCATCAATGCTCGCCCCAGCACCCGTTTTATCGTGCCTTACCTGACGGCGGTAGGTCAGTTGAAAGAGCAGGCCAACCAGCTTGATCTTGAATACGCCTATGCGGCGATTCGCCAGCAATACCTGACCGAAGGTGGTGAGAATGCGGCGGCGTGGGCTGCGGTACTGGATGCCAAGAAGCTGTTAATGATTCGCCCACTTGAGCGCCTGTTCGCCGAGCCTCACTACCTGGCTGGTTGGATTGCGATCAATAAGGATATGCTCAGCCTGGAGGGTGGCAAACTGACCTGGAATGCCAACCCCATTACCTTGTTGGAGCGTCTGTATCACTACCTGAACATGGACTTCGAGCCCGGCAAACCGGCCCGTTACATGATCTGGGATCACGACCACGACATTCTCAGCGCCGCAGTCGGCTTCTATCAAGCCCTGGAGGCGCGTACCGGTGTTAGCGAGTACCCTGCATTGGTTGCTCTGCTCAGCAGCGACAGTGCGCCAGAAGGCTTTAGCGCAGAAGAGTGGGCTGCGGCACAAAGTGCTCACGCCGGCTATCAAGCGGGCACCGAACTGCTGGCCGTGCTTTCACATATTGCCGATGCAACCGGCTTCTGCGAGCTGACAGTCAACGCTGATCTGAGCATCAATATTCCGGACCGTTTGACTGACGAAACCCTGCAGAAGCAGATGGCCAAAGTGCTGGTACCACCGCCGGTGGCTAAATCCGACGAAATACTGGCAGCAAGCGGCGGTATGTACTACCCGAGAGAAGCGCCGGGCATGGACGTTTTCGTCAAAGAAGGCGATCATTTCGAAGCAGGCGACACCCTCTACATTGTTGAAGTCATGAAAATGTTCAACAAGGTCGTGGCACCGTTCGCCGGCACAATTGAAAAAGTTCTCGTCGAAACTGATGGCGCCATCATCAAGAAAGGGCAACCCTTGTTCAAGGTTAACCCGGACGAGAAAATTGAAGTTGTGACACCGGAGCAGATTGCAGCAGAACGTCAGGCTAAAACTGACGAGTTTCTGAAAAGCATTATCTGATCCCACGGCTGATCACACCAGGACCCGGCAGTGATGCCGGGCTATGGCGTCCGCCTTCCGAATTAGCCAACTCCGCAAAAGGAGCGTTTCAATGATTACTGCACTAGATCATATCGCCATTGCTGTTCCCGACCTGGAAAAAGCAATCAAACGTTTTATGGAAGACTTCGGCCTGACCTTTGAAGGCACCGAAGATGTGGAAAGCGCCAAGACCTCGACTGCGTTTTTTCCGCTGCCCCCAACCAGCATTGAGCTGGTTCATCCGCTTAATGGCGAAGGCCCCATTGCCAAATTCCTTGAGAAAAAGCCCGGTGGCATTCACCACCTGTGTTTCCGCAGCGACGACATCGAAGCCGATGTAGCTCGCCTGCGCGAGAAGGGCTACCAGTTTCTTTCAGACGCCCCGGCCCCCGGCGCCCACGGTTGCCAGGTAATTTTTATCCACCCGAAATCCTGCGACGGTGTTCTGATTGAGCTAAATCAGCCCGGTGACGACCACCACTGATCCGGCCCCGGAATCGCTGTACCCATGAACCTGCGGTTACAGCCAGAATAGGCTGATCCGCACAACTTACTGACACGAAAACAGGTAAACCCTATGGCAGACTACAAAGCCCCCCAAAGCTCTGTTGAAGAGTGGAAAGCGCTGGCCAATAAATCCCTTGAGCGTAGCAACAAAACCCTGGATGACCTGACCTGGCACACGCCCGAAGGCATCGACGTAAAAGCCCTTTACTCCGCTGAAGATATTGCCGACCTGCCGTACACCAACACCTTCCCCGGCGTAGAACCCTTTATCCGCGGCCCACAGCCCACCATGTATGCCGGTCGTCCCTGGACGATCCGCCAGTATGCCGGTTTCTCAACAGCGGAAGAATCCAATGCGTTTTATCGCAAAGCACTGGCCGCCGGCGGTCAAGGTGTTTCAGTGGCCTTTGACCTGGCGACTCACCGCGGTTACGACTCTGATCACCCCCGTGTCACCGGTGACGTAGGTAAAGCAGGGGTAGCTATTGACTCCGTTGAAGACATGAAAGTCCTGTTTGACGGCATCCCGCTGGACAAAGTCTCTGTCTCAATGACCATGAACGGCGCCGTACTGCCTGTTCTGGCGGGCTATATTGTTGCAGCGGAAGAGCAGGGCGTCGGCCAGGATCAACTCTCCGGCACTATCCAGAACGACATCCTGAAAGAATTCATGGTGCGTAACACCTATATTTATCCACCTGCACCGTCCATGAAGATCATCGGCGATATCATCGCCTTTGCTTCTGAGAATATGCCCAAGTTCAACACCATTTCGATTTCCGGCTACCACATTCAGGAAGCCGGTGCAGATGCGGCGCTGGAACTGGCCTACACGTTGGCCGACGGTAAGGAATATATCCGCACGGCGATCGCAGCGGGGCTGGATATCGACAAATTCGCCGGTCGTCTGTCCTTCTTCTGGGGCATCGGCATGAACTTCTACATGGAAATCGCCAAAATGCGCGCCGCGCGTTTGCTGTGGGCGGAGATTGTGTCGGAGTTCGAGCCCAAGAACCCCCGTTCAAAAATGCTGCGGACCCACAGCCAGACTTCGGGCTGGTCATTGACCGAGCAAGACCCCTACAACAACATCGTGCGCACCACCATCGAAGCGATGGCAGCGGTATTCGGTGGCACGCAGTCGCTGCACACCAACGCACTGGATGAAGCGATCGCACTGCCGACCCAATTCTCCTCGCGCATTGCCCGTAACACCCAGCTGATCATTCAGGAAGAAACCGGCATCACCAAGGTTGCCGATCCCTGGGGTGGTTCCTACATGATGGAATCTCTGACCAAGGAAATCGCAGACCGCGCCCGTGAACTGATCGCGGAAGTGGAAGAGAAGGGCGGCATGGCCAAGGCCATTGAGACCGGTATGCCCAAACTGCGTATCGAAGAATCTGCGGCGCGCAAGCAGGCCCGTATCGACCGTGGCGAAGACGTGATTGTCGGGGTGAACAAATACACCCTGGCCGAAGAGGACGACGTTGAAGTACTCGACATCGACAACAACGCCGTTCGCGAGTCTCAGGTTGCTGCACTGGCTAAAATTCGCGCAAATCGCGACGAAGCCGCTGTTGAAGCCGCACTGGAAGACATTTACCAGTGCGCATTAACAGGCAAAGGTAACTTGTTGGATTTAGCGGTAAAAGCGACTCGTCTGCGCGCCACCGTGGGTGAGATTTCCTTCGCTATGGAGCGTGAATTCGGACGTTTCAATGCCCAGGCTCAGACCGTTTCCGGCGTTTACGGTAGCGCTTACCAGGACGATGAAAACTGGAACGGCATCACCGCTGACATCGACGCCTTTGTTGAAAAGCACGGTCGTCGCCCCCGTATGCTGGTTTGCAAAATGGGGCAGGACGGTCATGACCGCGGCGCCAAGGTCATCGCTACCGCGTTTGCCGATGTCGGCTTTGATATCGACCTGTCACCAATGTTCTCCACTCCAGAAGAAGTTGCCAAGCAGGCCGTCGAGAACGATGTGCACGTGGTCGGTGTTTCCTCTCAGGCAGCGGGTCACAAAACCCTGGTCCCACAACTGATTGAAGAGCTCAAGAAGGCCGGTGCAGACGATATTATCGTGGTTGCCGGCGGTGTTATTCCCCGTCAGGACTACGACTATCTCTATGAAGCCGGCGTGAAAGGCATCTTTGGTCCCGGTACCAAGATTCCGCTCGCGGCCCGAGGCGTGCTCGACTCAATCAATGAAGCGTACAAGGGCTGATAGCAGAGTGATACGGAGGCCGGCCACCACCTGGGAAGCCGGCCTTTCCGTTTGAGACTGTGAAAAATCATGATTGATATTCAAGCCCTGAGAAATGGCCAGCCCCGCGCGCTGGCCAAGGCGATCACCCTGGTGGAAAGCAAAAAGCTGGAACACCGGGTGGAAGCCCAGCAGTTGTTGGAACAGATACTACCTGACAGCGGCAACAGTATTCGTATTGGTATTACCGGCATTCCCGGCGTGGGCAAATCCACGTTTATTGAGGCCTTTGGGCTTTATTTACTCAGCCAGGGTAAACGCGTCGCCGTGTTGGCGGTCGACCCCAGCTCGCCCATTGCAGGCGGCTCTATTCTGGGTGACAAAACCCGGATGGAAATGCTGTCTCGCAGCCCCGACGCGTTTATTCGCCCATCGCCCTCTGAGGGCTCGCTGGGCGGGGTCGCGCTGAAGACCCGGGAAACCATGCTACTCTGCGAG
>JBFEVY010000070.1:0-12394 GCA_041546665.1 Spongiibacteraceae bacterium
GCCATCTCCAGCCTCGACAGTGTCAATACCGCATTGATTACCGCACTGATCGACAACCCCGACCGGGCACTGGCCAATGCAACGGTCTATCTGGACATGCTCGGCCGTATTACCGCCAGCTGGATGTGGGTACGGCAAGCCATTACGGCCTGTGCCGCGCTGAGCAGCGATCTGCACCAGAGTGACAAGGATTTTTACAATGGCAAGCTCCAGGCCGCCCGCTACTACCTGCACTGGGAACTGCCGCAGATTGAACCGCAGGCCGCACTGCTGACGGCCCTCGAAGGCACCCCCTTTGAGATGCAGAACAACTGGTTTTAAGGCACTGAAACGTTAACGCATTACAAATAAAACACACAACAACAAGGACACTGAAATGCACCCAATCTTGCCAATAGAAATCGACGAAGCCGCCGCTTTGGCGCACCTTAATAACGCCGAAACACAGGCGCAGATTCCACAGAATGTGGAACCAAACACCTCGGCCCGCAATATCGCCAAAGTGGCGGTGATCGGCTCGGGCACGATGGGAGGCGGCATAGCGATGAACTTCCTCAATGCCGGCATTCCCACTTCTATTCTCGACCTCAATGCCGATGCCCTTGAACGCGGCATTGGCATTATTCGCCGCAATTACGAGATCAGCCTGAGCAAGGGCCGCATCAGCCCGGAGGAGCTAGAGCAACGCATGGCGCTGCTGACACCCACCACAGACTACGCCGATCTCGCCGACGCCGACCTGGTGATTGAAGCCGTCTTTGAAGACATGGCGATAAAGAAAAAAGTCTTTCAAACCCTGGACACCGTCTGCAAAGCCGGTGCGATTCTGGCCAGTAATACCTCTACCCTGGACGTGGACGAAATCGCCACTACCACACAGCGCCCCGGCGATGTCATTGGACTGCACTTTTTCAGCCCCGCCAATGTGATGCGCCTGCTGGAAATTGTCCGCAGCAAACACACCGCCGACGATACCCTGGTTACCGCGCTGAACGTCGCCGCCAAAATCGGCAAGACCGCTGTTGTCTCCGGCGTGTGCTGGGGCTTTATCGGCAACCGCATGATCGAGCCTTTTGGCCGCGAATCCACACGCCTGATTCTGGAAGGCGCCAGCGCCGTGGATATCGACCGAGTGCACCGCCAGCTCGGTATGGCTATGGGATTTACCAGTGTAATGGACCTCGCTGGCCTGGACGTCAGTTACCTGACCCGCCAGGGACGGCGCGAGTTCTGCTACGACATCGACCCGGCCTACACCGCCATTAGCGACAAACTGTATGAACTGGGTCGCTACGGCCAGAAGAATGGCCGCGGCTTTTATATTTACGATGGTCGCGACAAACAACCCGACCCCGAAGTCAATCAACTTGCCAGTGAGCTCGCTGCCCAGTACGGCATTGAGCGTCGTGAGATCAGCGACGAGGAAATTTTGCAGCGCACCCTGTTCCCGCTGATTAACGAAGGCGCCCGCATACTTGAAGAGGGCATCGCCGCCCGCGCCAGCGATATCGATGTAGTCTACTGCAACGGTTACGGCTTCCCCAAATCACTGGGCGGCCCGATGTACCTGGCTGACCAGATCGGTTTGAACACCATCGTCAACACCTTAAAACACTATGAGAGCAGTCTCGGCGACTATGGCAAGCTCTGGTTTAGCCCCTCGCCACTGCTCACCCGACTCGCCGCTGAGAATCGCAGCTTTGCCGATTTTGACGCCGCCACAAACTAAACCGAGGAGATTCCCATGAAAGAAGCCGTTATTGTTTCCACCGCCCGCACCCCGATTGGCAAAGCCTACCGGGGCGCCTTTAACAACACCAAATCCCCCACTCTGGCTGGCCACGCGATTCGCCACGCCGTTGAACGAGCCCAGGTTGACCCAGCAGAAATCGAGGACGTCGTCCTCGGCTCGGTACTTAATGGCGGCAGCGCCGGAATGAATATCGGCCGTATGGCAGCACTGGCCGCCGGCTTGCCCAACACGGTTGCAGGTCAAACCATCGACCGCCAGTGTTCTTCCGGTTTGATGGCAATTGCCACCGCCGCCAAACAAATCATGGTGGACGGCATGCAGGTGGCCGTCGCCGGCGGCCAGGAAAACATCTCTGAAATTCAACAAAAATATTTCGACTGGGTCGGCAACAGCCAGGACGAAAACGTACTGCGCCACGCCGAACACGCCTATATGCCCATGTTGCTTACCGCCGAAAATGTGGCCAAAAAATACAATATCAGCCGCGATGCGCAGGACGAATATTCGCTGCTGTCACAGCAACGCACCGCTGCGGCGCAGGAAGCCAATCTGTTTGCGGACGAGATTGTGCCCATGACAACCCGCAAAGCGGTGGTCGACCGGGAGACCGGCGACGTCTCCTATGAAGAGGTTTGCCTGGATCGCGATGAGGGCAATCGCCCGTCGACCACGCTGGAAAGTCTGCAAAGTCTGGCACCGGTTATTGATGGCGGAGTGATCACCGCAGGTAACGCCAGCCAGCTTTCTGACGGCGCGTCAGCCTGTGTATTGATGGACGCCCGCCTCGCCGAACAGCGCAACCTGGAACCCCTGGGGATTTACCGCGGCATGACCGTTGCCGGCAACGCGCCGGAAGAAATGGGCATCGGCCCAATTTACGCCATTCCCAAACTGCTGAAACAACACGGCCTGAGCGTGGACGATATCGGTCTGTGGGAACTCAACGAGGCCTTTGCCTGCCAGACCCTTTACTGCCGCGACTACCTGGAAATTGACCCGGCGCGCTACAACGTTAACGGCGGCGGCATCTCGATTGGCCATCCTTATGGCATGACAGGATCAAGACTGGTCGGTCACGCCCTATTGGAAGGCCGTCGACGCAACGTAAAATACGTTGTTATCAGCATGTGTATCGGCGGCGGCATGGGTGCAGCCGGCCTATTTGAAATCGCGTAAAACTGAAATAGTTTAAAGCAATGGAGACTCATCGATGAGCATCGACCAATTTCGCCTCGACAACAAGATCGCCCTGGTCACGGGTGCCTCCTCCGGCATTGGCTACCAGGTTGCCAAAGGCCTGGCCAACGCTGGCGCAAGCATTATTGCCTGCGCCCGTCGCAGCGACCGCCTGGAAAACCTGGTAAACGAGATCAAATCTGCCGGCGGCAACGCTATTGCGGTAAGCATGGACGTCAGCGATCGCAGCAGCGTCGACGCGGCCTTTGCCGATGCCCAGCAGCGTATGGGTACGCCCAGCATCATCATCAACAACGCCGGGGTCGCCTCGCCGGCCAATTTTCTGAAAACCGACGAGGCCGCCCGGGACTTTGTGATGAACACCAATTTCAACGGTGTCTGGAACGTCGCCCAGCAAGGTGCGCGCTTGATGGTGAAAGAGGGCCTGCAGGGCAGTATCATAAATATCGCGTCGGTACTCGGCCTGATGGTACAAACCGGTCAGGCCAGCTACTGCTCTTCCAAGGCTGCGGTGATTCAACTGACCAATGCCCTGTCCATCGATCTGATGCGCCACGGCATTCGGGTCAATGCGATTGCACCGGGTTGGTTTCGCACTGAAATCAATGATGACTTTTTCAACAGCGACGCCGGCAAGGCCTATATCCAGACTATGCCTGCCAAACGCCTGGGCGAAATTCCGGAGTTGATCGGCCCTATCCTGCTGTTAGCCAGCGAGGCGGGCTCGTTCATCAACGGTGCGGTACTGCCGGTTGACGGCGCGATTCGTCACTCCGCTTAAGTCGCCCGGTAAATCGTCACCACTGCAGCACCGCCCAAACCCAGGTTGTGCTGCAGACCGTGAACGGCCCCTTCCACCTGGCGCTCACCCGCCCGGCCCCGCAACTGGTTGACCAGTTCAAAGCACTGCGCCAGACCGGTTGCGCCAATGGGATGCCCCTTCGACATTAAACCGCCGGAGGGGTTAACCACCACCTGCCCACCGTAGGTATTATTGCCCTCGGCAACAAATTTACTCGCCTCACCTTCACCGCATAAACCCAGGCCTTCGTATGTGATCACTTCGTTGGGGGTAAAGCAGTCGTGAAGCTCGACAACGTCCATCTCATCAGCGCCGCATTCCGCCTGCTCATAGGCTATCTGCGCCGCCAGGCGGGTCATTTCCGCACCGACCAGCGACATCGGATCCTCCCAGCTTGTCGCGGCGTCGGTGGCCATACCCTGGCCGACAATCTCCACTCCGGCGGTAATACCGCGATGGCGCAGGAAGCGCTCACTGCACAATATTGCGGCGCCCGCACCGCAGGTCGGTGGGCAGCACATCAGTTTGGTGAGGTAGTTCATATACAGCGCCGGCCCGGCCATCACCTCCTCCACACTGAGCGGGGTATTGAACAGCGCATAGGGATTGCGCGTGGCATGCCGGCGGGTTTTCACTGCCACTTCGGCAAACAGACTCGGCTCTGCAACATATTTTTCAAGGTAGTGATGCCCCGCGGCGCCGAAGCAGCGCAACGCCAACGGTGCATCCGGGTAGCCCATCTCGTCCAGGGCTTTGTCAAAGCGCTGAAAGGGCGACTCGTGTTGATCCCAGCGAGACGCAATCGCCCCCGGAAACATTTCCTCAAAGCCCACCACCAAAACGCAATCGGCCATGCCGCCTTCTATCGCCTGGCGCGCGAGGTAAAGGGCACTCGAACCCGAAGAGCAGTTATTGTTGATATTAAAAACTGGAATTCCCGTCATGCCGGCATCGTAAATCGCATTCTGGCCACAGCAGCTATCGCCATAGATATAACCGGCGTAGGCCTGGTCGATCAGGCCGTACTCCAAACCGGCATCCTCCAGCGCCCCGCGAATCGCAGCTCCCGCCATCGTTCGATAGGGCTGCTGTTGTCCGGGCTTTGCAAACTTCACCATTCCCACACCAGCGACATAGACCTTGGACACCTTTCTCTCCTTCAGCTAACAGCAATCGAATCATGAATAAAAAAGCGGCCAACAGGCCGCAAAGCAGAAATTACTCAAGCCGTACGATGAGCTCAGAAGTTGTAATCCAGCGCCAAGGCCCAGGTTTTCGGCGCTGACACATAGCGGGTCACAATATCGCTGACCACCTGCGCATGGGCGGTGGTTGCGTACTCATTGAAGATATTGCGACCGTAGAAGGTCAGCATCCACACGCCGTCAGAGCGGCCAAAGCGAACCCGAGCGTTGGTGATACCAAAATCATCGTGGGCAAAAAATGGGTCGCCATCCAAAGTGGAGTTCGTCTCATCCTTGTAGCTGTAATCTACTCCCAATCCGGCCTCGTAGTCGCTGGCCACCGGCAGGCTGTAATCCAGCAGGAAGGTATAGGTCAGCTTGGGAGAATAATTGAACTCGCGTCCGGTCACGTCGGTGGGTTCACCCCGGGTATTGAAGGCATCGGGAAACTCTTTGACTTCGGTTTCGATATAAGCCGCCGCCGCAGACAAATACAGGCCATCAACAGGCGCCCCGGAAATATCAAACTCTACGCCCTGAACTTCTGAAGAAGGCGCGTTCTGCAGCTGAGGCAGGGAGCCAAACAGCGGGTCCTGAATCCGGGAAAACAATTGTTTATCACTGTAATCGTAGTAAAACAGTGCGGTGTTGAACTGCAGGCGACGGTCGAAATAATTCAGCTTGGCACCAATTTCATAGGCATCCACCTGCTCCTGCTTGGCTGGCTGATACTGGCCCTGGTCAGTGGTATTGGTAACCGGGAAGCTGCCAGATTTAAAGCCCCGCGAGCGCGACAAGTAGATAAGAGTGCTGTCGCTGGGCTCCCAGTCAAGCACTACCCGCCAGGACAGGCTGTTCTCTTCCAGGGTATTGGAATAGGGCTCCAGACCGCCGTCCTCAGCGAGGGTAATACACTCACCCGGCATAGTGGTATCCGGCAGCGTGCCGGCCAATAGTGCCCGTTGAACTGAGAGCGCGGTAAACACCAGGTTTACGTTGATATTGTTGTCCCTGGCGTCATCACCCAGACAGCCGATAAAATCCCGTTCCTCGTCGGTATAACGGGCACCGAGACTCAGGCTGAACTCATCGGATAGTTGCCAATCCGCATTGGCAAAGGCCGACTGGGACTGGTACTCCATAAAACCATAGCTGAAGTAATAGCTGCCCAACAGACTGATATCATCCAGTCCCGGCAAGGCCCCCACCAGCGGCACAACGTAAAACACACTGTTATTGTCGCTGGCGCCAAACAGACGTTCATCGCTGCCCTCTTCCTGGGGTGTGGCGTGCACACCCGCGGTCCATTTCAGATCGCGATCAAACAATTGATGATTGCCGGTTAAACGAAATTCCACATCGATATTCTCAATTTCGGAAAACATCGTCGTTTCAATATGTCTTTCGTTGTAAGACGACGAGGGAATCTCGGTACCGTCCGCTTCAAACTTGTTATAGGACAGCAGCAAGATACCCTCGATAGATTCAGTAAAATAAGCGGAGAGACGCAATGAAGCCTGATAGAAGGTTTCGTTATTGGTGAAGTCATAGGGCTTACCGGTAACATCCACACAGGAGGGATGCCCCTTACAGAATTCCATCACCCGCGGATCATCGGTATCGGGAATATAGGGGTAATTCTGTACGTTGACCGAGGTCAGCAGGTCGCTCTGCGGGTTCTGCGCATTAAAATACACCGGCTGCCCCGCCTGGGCATCACCCCGGTCACGCCAACCCGCCAGCATCAGCCGAGCACTGATTTTCTCGCTGACATCCCAGTCGAGAATTCCGCGCAGGGAAAACTTGTCTTCTTCACCGTGGCGATTTTCATGGTTGGTATTGCTGTACTGCCAGGGCTCGTCCTGCAGGATATACCGCCCCGCCACACGCGCCCGCAGGTCTTCGGTGATCGGCCCACTGACATGCGCCTCGACATCTTTTCTATCCCAACGCCCGTAAGAGGCATTAATCCCCGCCGCAAACTCGGCGGTGGGCTTCTCGGCGATGTAATTGATTGCACCGCCAGTGGTGCTGCGACCATAGAGTGTGCCCTGTGGCCCTTTAAGTACTTCTACCCGCTGGGTATCAAGGTTGGGGCCCTTGGACATTATCGAATAGGGCATGCTGACCTCATCGATATAAACCCCGGTAGTCGGGCTGGCGAAATAGGTGGAATCCGGAAAACCCACCCCACGCAGGGTGTACACCGGGGAACCGTAACCGCCGTTGGATGCCGAAAAGCCCGGCACTACAATATTCAGATCCCGGGTATCGGTCACACCGAGGGTATCGAGCTGCTCCCCGTTTAGTGCCGTTACCGCAATAGGTACGTCATTGAGATTCTGCTCACGCCGCTGGGCCGTAACAACCACTTCCTCTAATAGCGCATTACGGGTTCGAAGACGCGTTTCTCCTTTCTCCTGACTTTTCGCTGTTTGAGCATCAATTTCTTGTGCGCGGACATCTTCAGAAATACCTAACGCCGCAACTCCCCCCAGCAACGCCAACGCGGTTGCCAAATTCGTTTTACGTAATGACATTAATTGTTCCAACCTTATTAATATTATTTATATTCAGGTGTTCAACGATCTTCGAATACATGTTGTATTCATCACCCCCTGGTGAATACACCTGAAATAATAGCGCTTAGAAATATAGGTGTTTAACTACCCTTTCGAGGAGTATTTACCACTCCTCTATTTTTGTGTATTAAATCCATTTTTCACGCTGCTTTGAAAACTCGACAAAGTACTGCAAACTGTTTGGGTTACGCATTGACCCGGTACTGGCAACCTCTTCTGCCTTTGCACCTTTTAGAATTTTTCTCACCGGCACCTCAAGTTTTTTCCCGGTCAGGGTATAGGGAATTTCCGGCGCTAGAATAATTTCGTCGGGAACATGACGGGGAGAACACTTTGTTTTCAAGGTTCGACAGATCTCGTCCCGCAGCGTGTCATCAAGCGAAGCGCTTTCAGCCAGACAAACAAATAGCGGCATATAGAACCCACCATTCTCGGTCTCGATACACACTACAAGGCTGTCTTCAATACCGGCAATCGCCTCTACCGCCTGATAAATTTCCGAGGTACCTATCCTGACCCCAAAGCGATTGAGGGTGGCATCCGAGCGCCCGTAGATATAGCACCCGCCCCGGGAGTTAATCTTAATAAAATCACCGTGCCGCCACACGCCGGGAATCTCCTCGAAGTAGGAGGCCCAATAGCGCTTGTTGTCTTCATCCCCCAAGAAATACAGCGGCATCGAAGGAAAGGGCTGATCGCAGACCAACTCACCCACCTCATCAACGACTTCCTCGCCGCTGTCGTCCAGGGATCTCACCGACATACCCAGCGCCCGGGCCTGAATTTCCGCTGCATACACCGCCTGGGTGGGCGTCGCCGCGACAAAGGCACTCGCAATTTCGGTTCCGCCACTTTGTGAGGTCACCCATAAATCCGACTTCACATTCTGGTAAAACCAGTCAAAGGTTGAGGGAATAGATGGCGAGCCACCGACCAGCACAGTAGTCAGTTTATCCAGCGCATAGTGCTCTTTCGGTACTACATTTTGCGCTTCCATCAGTTGCACATAGGTCGGACTGGCACCGAAGTGACTGGCCTGACTTTCCTCGGCCAGTTTCCAGAGTATATCGGTCTGCGGATACGCCGGGCTGCCGTCATAGAGAATCACCCCCGCCCCGGTCAACATCATACCCACAACCAGATTGAACATGACCCATCCGGTAGTGGTATAGAAAAAACTGTTGTCGCCGGATTTTAAATTCATATGAAAGGTCATGAATTTAAGCATTTCCAGCAAGACGCCGACATGGGAATGCGCGATGGCCTTAGGCAGGCCCGTCGTTCCCGATGAAAACACAAACCACAGCGGGTGACCGGAGTCCACCCGTTCAAATCGAAATGCGCCTTCGCCGGGGTCGACTCCCTGCAGCGCAGACGTCCAGCTTGCCACTGGCAAGTCACTCCTAAACGCTGCGCAGTCACCCAATACATCCAGGCGCACCACCCGCTCAACGGTGGGCAGTTCAGCCAGCAAATCAGACAGAACGCCGACGCGATCAAAACGTTTTCCGCCAAACTCATAACCGTCGCAAAAAAAGACCAGCTTGGGACGAACCTGTCCAAGCCGGTCAAGTATGGCCTGAGTACCAAACTCAGGCGCCGCATTACTCCATACGCCACCGATACTGATCACCGCCAGCATCGCCACTACCGTTTCCGCACGGTTGGGCATTACCGCACTGACTCGATCTCCCGGCGCGATACCCCAGGCTCGCAACTGGGTGGCTAGACGCCGCACCTGCGACGACAGTTCGTCCCAACTGGTTACCGAAAGCGGCAGGGACTCCGCCATCGCAGATATGGCGGCGTGACTCCCCTTGTGACGAAGAATATGTTCAGCAAAATTAACGACGCTCCCTTCAAACCAGCGCACCCCGGGCTTTATTGCCAGGTCGCTGACCACCCGCTGGTAAGGGCTGTCACTCATCACTTCAAAATAACGCCACATTGCCGCCCAAAACGCCTCGGGCTCGGTAACCGACCAGCTCCACAGTGCAGCGTAATCTTCGCAACTGGCAAGCCCGTTGCTATCCAGCCAACGCATCAGTGCAGCCATATTACTGTTTTCAATAAAGTCTGCGGCGGGCTGCCAAAGTTTCTGTCCCTCAACAATCATCGCTCGCTCCTCAATCCAAATTGCGCAATTCTGCAATTTTTTTCCGCACCAGCTCAGGCTCGACAAAAGCGGGTAGCTCGGCGTAATACCAGTCGCTGCGATCTGTCGCCGCGGCAGACGCATCCTGCCAGAACTCAACGCCGAGCGACGTAAGATTCGCCAACTCGCTGCAGTCATCATCTCCAAGGCAATACCAGGATTTACTGTTGAAGGTGTGGGACACCGTATTCAGTGGCCGACGGAAGGCAAACAACCAATGATAGTTATTGGCGACATTGATCAACGGCTGGTAGTGTTCAACCTCGGCCCCGGCAGCTACATCAACATCTGACAGGGTTGTCACCACGCCGGCAATACCACTCGCTTTAAGCTGGCGAACCGTGTCTGCCAGATATACCGAGGTAGAATCAATATCCAGATCAGTCAGGCCCTGTACTTCCTGCCCCGGGTTGGCGATGCCATGGGCCCAGGAAATCAGTGCCGAGTTTGACGGCAGTTCAAGCAGAATTTCACAGCCCACCATTGCACAACAAGCGCCAACCAGTTCGCTGAGTTCCGCGCGCAGGGTTTCGTTGGTCAGTAATTTTTTGATGGCGTATCGCACCCGATTCTTGCCCGCCATGGTTTGCAGCACATGGGGGTGGTGCTCAACCCAGTAATCGAGAAAGCCCATCAAGGGCACACTGAGGCGATCCGCCCCGACCACGCCCTGAATTTTTTTGTAATTCTCAGCAAACTCAATCGGATTATGCCACTGCAAAACCCGGCCCTGATTCAGAATATTTTCGGCGAAGGCGTGAGCATTTAACCAAATTTGGTGTTTCGCTACGGTATTGTTATCCAACATGATTATTCCATCACTTGTTATTTGTATCGCCGTCCCGCAAGCGAGACGGCACGACTGATTAGGCCTGCAATTGCGCCAGCTTTGCCTTCAGTTCCTGTATTTCAACGTCTTTGGGATCAGGCAAAATGACCGGCGGAAGCTGGCCGGGAAGACCTTTTCCGAAGGGGCCGCAAAACAGCTCTTCAGAGCCATTCCAGGCACCAAAGAAGGGGACGTTCTCCGGTGGCGCCTCGGTTACCCTGGTTGCCATAAACTCATCCCAACTCACGCCTTTGCGAATGCGCTCTTTGCGCATTTCAGCGCGACGCTGCTCGGTGCCGTCGAGATCTGCTGCCAGCGTGGTAGCGTCATAAATCAGGCCATAAAGATTGCTCGCCGTGGTATGGCTGATAATGCCCTCTTCGATATCCTTGACTACCAATTCCGGATCGCGGTCGAGCACATCGCCGTAGCCTCCGCCGCCACCCTGGCTGGTCATAAACAATTCGCCCTCGGGATACAGTTCAAAAGCCACCGCCATGGAGTGACTGGTGTACTCCGCACCTTCAATGGGGCAATCGTTCATGATGGTCGCCATCGATGCCTCAAACAGCTCAGGGGATTCCTTCATGGTTTTGAAAAGGTTTTTACCCCTTACCCGCGCGGTGCCGTAGGTTGGGCAGGCGTAGCCGCCATAGAGTCCAAAGGTGGATGGAAAATACGAGCCCGCGGTAAAGGTCTGAAAACCAAAGGGCTGCTCACCGTAGCGCATCAGCCCGTATTCGTAGGCTGCACCGCCGCGGTATTTACCGAAGCCGCAGTTATTCGGCCAGATACGCTTTGAAATCGCATAGATAAAGGGCAACTGGGCTTCCGCCTCTTCGCTCTCACCAATGTCGACGTTGGCACCAAAACACGGGGCGATGCTGTGCTCGCCGTCTTCATCACACTTGGCACCACCGGCCATGCCGTTCAGGTCGCCGCACATATTGCCGCAGGAATCCTGATGCTGGTTGATACCGCCGTAGATAATCGCCGCGGGCTGATTAAACCAGCCCGCCTTGGTTTTGCCGTACTGCTTGGGCGCGCCGAAGTACAATTTGGCAAAGGCCAGCTCCGCCGCCGTCATGATTTTAAACATCGGCTGTACACACAGCGCCACCGGCACCTGGTCGCTGCAGTCGGGAATCGTGCCCGGATCGGTAATGAACTCGAAGCAGTCAATAATTGCCTGGGCACAGGGCATATCCGGCCAGATATGGTGGGCAAGGGTAATGGCCACACCAAGTACCTGGGTGCTCAAAAGACTGTTAATCGGGCGATTGAACAGCTCAGGCGAACTGCCGCGCAGGTCTACAATCACCTTGTCACCTTTGACGGTGAAGTTATACACGACCTTCATCAGCGCCGGTTCGCGCATGGTGTCGTCGATATAGAACTGGGTTCTCACCGTACCATCGGGCAACTCGGCAATGCGACGACGACCTTCGTCACGCATAAATTCCACATTGCTGCGCAGGAAGCCCACCACCGACTCCACACCGTAACGAGCAATATGTTCTTTGCCCCGTCGCTCAAGGCGACAACAGGCCGCCAGACGCGCCTTGAGATCGGCGAGCATGGTCTGGGGTTCACGGCAGCTGTTCTGCAGAAAGGTAACCAGATCGGTCTTAAGCGCAAAGTTTTCCACCACTTTGATCGGCGAGCCGCGTAGCCCCTCATCCCAGGGCGATTCAATCATCGGCCCCATACCGCCGGGCACCCGGGCACCGATTTCACCTTCGTGCATCGCACAGACACACCAGCTGACAATTTCGCCCTGATCAAAAATCGGCATAAACAGATGCTGGTCAGGACTGTGGATACCGCCGTAGTGGGCATCGTTTAGCAGAAAGCCATCACCTTCCTTAATGCCAACCGTGATTCAGTGGTAA